>NZ_JBHIQG010000058.1:0-10891 GCF_042196425.1 Bartonella sp. AD328YNZD
AGTTTTTGTTATTTTGTCAATTTCAGTGAAAAGTTGCGTGAACAGCGTGAAGTTCATGGCATTCCTCTTTAATGAATCTCATTTCTTATATGATTTTCTAAGTATTTTTCGTTGAAATTTTTTTTAGAATGGTCTTAAATTTTATAAGGCCCTTTCAGTCTATGAGAGAGAGGTAAATATATGCATTAACTTTTCTTTTTACGAGCAGAAAGGAAAAATAATATACAAAATATTGGTAATAAAACGCTTTATCTAATAAATCTTATGGTAGGCATTTTTGTATTTTTACTGTTCAAAATTCTTGCGTTATGCTTGCCTTTTTGTTGTTTGATAAGTGATTGTTCAGAGTTGCGTAAATGTGTGACCATATATAATTTTGTTGTTTCGTTTTGAATCATTGCTAGCGTTCCAATAATGTGTGATTGCAATTCAGCAATACCTTTTAAGTCTTTTGTTTTTTCGATTTCGTTTAATAGTTTTTCAATTTGTGTAAAACGATTTTTTGTTTCTTGAAAAGTTTGCAAACTTACAGCTTTATCCACGAGAGATGCATATTCAATACGTTTAGCGATAGCATCACGAGATTCTTGGAGAGAGGTAAGAATTTCTTCTTCTTTTAAGATATTTGCAAGTGATGCGGATATAGTTGAATAAGTATTTTTATTGTAGAGTGTTTCTGGATCTTTTAGAAAAAAACTGGTATTATCCGTTTGCTCCGTTTTGAGTTTTTTTATGCCAAATTGTCGATTTTCTGTTATTGATTGGTGTGTTTTTCTTGCTTGCTCAAGCTGTTGTTTTATAAGTTGTATAATTTCTATATAATGCTGAGGCATAGAAGGCTTTTTAGATGAATGCTTTTTAGTTGCTTTTCTTGGATTTCCCCAAGACAAAGAATTCGAAATTTCTTCTGCCAAAGTTGCGGTTCCAAGGCCAAAACTCCAAGCCATCGCTAAGCTTGGTGTTCCTAACATTATTGCTAATGCTATTGAAATGACTTGTTTCTTCATGTTTCCCTCCTGTCATTTTTTATGTGCTGTAAGAAAATTGGTAACCATATTGCGGGATCATCACCAACTTCCGTGATAATGCTTTCGACCAACTCTGCGTTATCAGGCGTACCTGATAACACCAAGAGTTCGTCACTAAAGTCATGTTCGATGGTTTCTCCATCGCTTGTTATATGGAATTTACCGAGATTTAGCTCTGCAAGTGCGGATTGGTCTCCCTGCTTAATGAGGAATTGACGACTAAATTCACCAAGCCCTTTAACGAGTTCAAACTCAGTATCTGTTAATTTAAAGCCTTTTGTGTAATCTTCATAATTTGCTTTGGGATTGGCTAGAAAAATGTAAGTTGCACATTGTTGAATGAGTGTTTTGGCAATATTACTTTCCAAAGCATCGCTAGGCTCTTGTGTTGCGTAAACAAAAATACCATTTTGCTTACGGATAGTCTTTTGTTTATTTTTTGCCAAATCTTCAAAGTATGGGTCTTGCAACGGCTTCCAAAATTCATCAAAGATATACATAAACCGTTGTCCGGTAATCATGCCTTCTGTACGATAAAGTAAATACATCATCACTGGAGTACGAGTCTCTAGATTATCTAAGAATTCCGTGATATCAAAGCCATAAATTTGATGTGTTGAAAGATCAAGAGCATCATGAGGATTATCAAACAACCATCCATAATCACCACCTTCACACCATTTTAGTAAGCGAGCGTGAACAGACGGGTGTGCGTTATAATCACTCAAATGTGGATTTGGTAAAAATTGCACCAGAAAAGACAAACGACGCAGCGATTGGTCAATGTTACTACTCATAACAGACATAACGGCTTTGTTAATTTCCTCCTCATCGTGATGTGTGATTTCGCCACCAGCTTCTGCTAATTTTTTAACAAATTGTTTTAAGAAAATCAGATTCTCTTGTGTGGGAGGAAGTTGAAATGGATTAAAGCCACTTGGCTTACCTGGCTTGAATGTCAGATATTTTCCATTCATCGCTCGAATGGCAATTTCCATACCACGATCTTTATCGAAAACAACAGTTGTTGGCTTAAACTTTTGCGCTTGTGCTAATAAAAAGCCGAGCAGCACAGTTTTACCAGATCCAGATTGTCCGATAAGTGCGGTGTTACCGAGTAATCGTTTATCGGTTGAATCCTCTTCAAGTCTGGAGGCATGAAAATTGAAATAAAGCGGCGTTTTACTGGTCGTTTTAAGAAT
The DNA here is from genome assembly GCF_042196425.1 of Bartonella sp. AD328YNZD. Classification (NCBI taxonomy): domain Bacteria; kingdom Pseudomonadati; phylum Pseudomonadota; class Alphaproteobacteria; order Hyphomicrobiales; family Bartonellaceae; genus Bartonella; species Bartonella sp. AD328YNZD. The sequence goes on from NZ_JBHIQG010000058.1 coordinate 2,231, forward strand.
TGTGACGGCTGGTCCCCACGGGTTACCTGTGGGTTTTCCTGACATAAAATTATGAAAAGATGAAAATGATAAAAAGTTCAGTGATGTAATTGGAGCAGGACGGGGCCTCCATTTCCAATTGCCAGGAAGTTGTGCCCAATAGCCAGCCTCTATCGCTAAATCTACATGTTTAGGTAATACCGCAACGTCTAAGAGTGCTGCACTTGCTTTGGCCATATGGTCACGAACTTGTTGAATTGTATCACCATATATGGTTAATGTACAGTGATGCTCGCCCATAACAAAATGCCCACTGACAAGCTGATTGAGTGCTTCGTCAATTTGTTCAATTTGGCTCGTTGCTACATCTCGTGCATCAATAAGATTACGCTGATGTCGTTGTAAATAGTCTTTAGCAGCATGTCGGGAGAGCACCGAAAAACTCTGCGTCAATACAAACTCGAAATCACTTTCCAGCAAAACATTCAATTGTCCTGGTTTGGTTGTTGCGTCGTATTCTTTAATTTCCAGCATTCCAAATCGACGCATTCCACTGATTGTTCGCAGTTCACCAAGAGCACCCCATTTTGAGAAAAAAGGTCGATTGATAGACATATAGTCAGAAAAACGGTCATGGCAAATTGGCATAGGGCGACATTCGCCATTGACAAGCATTCCGAGGAATTCAAGTGCAGAAGAATAAGCATGGCCATTTTTTTCATAAGTACCAAGAAGTTCTGCACCATAATGCTTTAATGATTGGCCTAAAGTACGATTAATGTCATTGAGTTCTTTGATACATAAGTCTTGTCGCATCTTTTTTTGATCAAGCGTTTCGCGCTCATGTTGAGAAAAGAACGACATAATTTTATCTGCTATTGGTTGGAAAACGATAGTCAGATACAGATCGTTAACCATCAGATTATAACCAGTAAAGCTTTGTCGATATTTTTCATCAAGCTGATAGCAAAACATTTGATCAAATGTTGAATCAGGATACTCATAAACACGACGGCGTACAATATGCGTCCAAAATGATAAATTAGCCGATGCAATACCCCGTAGAGTATTATTAAACTCTTTTGTCCATTGAAAAATATCTTCTTCTGAAGCACTTTGATGCGAGCGTCCGTCAATTTTCCAAATTGACAAATATTCCGCATTCTTCGTAGAGATAATCGTATCTGTAATATGATGTGAATAGGGAAGGAACAGGCTTACAGGTGTCTCTGATGCGAGACGTTTGCTGCTTTCAACAGCTGTCATGCTTATCTCCTTTTACTATAATTAGAGGGACTATAACTCGATGCACCCCAAAAGCTTTTATTGCGATTGCGAAACTTGGTATCGATCCATAACCACCAGATACGGAATGCTTTGTCATCGTTTTTTGTAATTTGCGCCATAACGAACCATAATGGCGGGGCTATAATCCACAAAAAGATATTTATTGTCATAGCAATAACAGCGACCCCCATAACCATAACAATAAGCGGCATCATAGGGACACCCCACATTGTTGGAACACGTGTCGCTCCCTTGAATAATGGGAATGATTTCTGTTCTTGTGATTTCATGGAATGTCCTTGTTATTGGATGTTAAATAATATGTGGCTAATATAGAAGGCTGCACCAGCAATAATGACACTGAATGCCCACCGTATGAATGTAGATCTTGCAATGATGCGAAGTATATAAATAAGCAAAAGAAATAAAAGAATGATGGCAGCAGCAATAGGAATAACCATACTTAACCCATATTGCATCCCTATAAAAATATCTAAGCTTTTTGTTTCCGTTTGAGCATATGCAGATTGAGTTATTAAGCACACAATTAAAACGATAACAATAATACTAATATTGTTGCACGTTTTTGCTTGAAGAATATTTGATTGCTTCATATCTTTTATTCCTATTTAAACTGAAGGTGTTATGAATAACATTTCCTTTTTTGCAATATGTTTATATTATTGTTGGTGCAAACCTACAATCGATAGATATGCTTAAACATTCTGTGTTTTATTAATTATGGTTGATTTCAATTAGGTTTGAATAACATTGCAACAAGTTGGGTTGCTGAGCCAGCAATGATAACGCCGATTGCCCACCGTATAAATGTATCTTTTTCGATGTAACGCCCTGCATAGCCAATTGCTAAGCACAAAAGGATGACGGCTGCAGCAACAGGAATAATGTTATTAATAAGATCGTCTCTTAGAGTCTCTAAAGCTGTTTTAGCCTTGCCTAGGTTTGCATATGCAGGATGCGTTATAAGAAAGGTACTTGTAGCTACAGAAACTGCAGCGATTCTTTTTTTACTTTTTAATTGGAAATTAATGAAGTTTTTCATGTTTTACTCTTAAATTAACGCCTTTATGAATATTTTGCATTTCTCATTACAAGAAGAATGGTATACTGTTATGTTGACAATCACTAGATATAAGTTCTTACTTTAAAAATACTTTGTATTATAACAACTTATCCTTAGCCTTTGAATAGCATTGTAACAAGTTGGGTTGCTGAACCTGCGATAACGACCCCGATTGCCCACCGTATAAATGTATCTTTTTCGATGTAACGTCCAGCATAGCCAATTGCTAAGCACAAAAGGATGACGGCAGCAGCAACAGGAATAATGTTGTCAATAAGATCTGTTTTGAGATTTGTTAAAGCATCTTTAGCATTTTTTAGTTCTGCATATGCAGGACGTGTTATAAAAAAGGCACTTGTAGCTACAGAAATTGTAGCGATTCTATTTTTGCTTTTTAAGTGAAGATTACTTATTTGTTTCATATTTTTTACTTTATCTCGAGTAAAGACGCCATGAGCACACTTTATTCTTTTCAACATGTACTATCTTAATTGCTAAGACATATATAAATTGACAAATATTTAAGAATATTATGTGTTATACTGGCACGTAGTTATTTTCATTTACCTGCGAATAAAAGCGAAGCAAGTTGGGTTGCTGAGCCAGCGATAATAACGCCAATTGCCCACCGTATAAATGTATCTTTTTCGATGTAGCGTCCCGCATAACCAATTGCTAGGCATAAAAGTATAACGGCAGCAGCGAGAGGGATAATGTTAGTTGTAAGGTCTGTTTGGAGACCTTCTAAAGCTTTTTTAGCAGTATCTAGTTTGGCTTGTGCATATACAGGATGCATTATAATAAAGGCACTTATAGCTGAAAAAAGTATGGTAATTTTATTGTTACTTTTTGATTGGAGATTAATGAATTTTTGCATGTTTTCCTCTTATTAATACTTCAAATCATATTTCACATATCCAATATAAATGAAACTGCTATTAGTTTATTTACAATTGATGAATAATTTTACTTTTCATATAAACATTTTGTATTATATATTGTTATAGTTAAATTTAACCGGCTGCACCTGTGAATAACAGTTTAGCAAGTTGGGTTGCTGAGCCGGCAATGATAACGCCGATTGCCCATCGTATAAATGTATCCTTTTCGATGTAGCGTCCTGCATAACCAATTGCTAAGCACAAAAGGATAACGGCAGCAGCAACAGGAATAATGTTTGCAATGAGGTCATCCCGTAAAGCTTCTAGCGCTGTTTTAGCTTTTCCTAAAGTTTGTTGGGCATACACAGGAGAACCCATAACGAATACAGCTATGAATGCAGAAATCGCGATAACTTTATTATTATTTTTCTGAAAGCTAATTAATCTCTTCATGTTATTTTGTCTCATTAAATTGTGGTTAGCATAAATATCTTTTTGCGGGACAAAAAATAATTTATTGCATAATAAAAATACTGAAATTTAAGTTTTTTCTTTTATAAAAGAAACATTTCATGGTTTAAATAATAAAGCGACAAGCTCACCTGCTGAACCTGCGATGATGACACCGATTGCCCACCGTACAAATGTATCTTTTTCAATATAACGCCCTGCATAACCAATTGCTAAGCCCAAAAGTATAACAGCAGCAGCGATTGGAATAATTCCAATCAATTCTGTCTTGAATTTATCTAAAGCATTTTTGGCATTTTCTAACTTTTGTGCTTGAGCACACACGGGATGTGCTAGAAAAAAAGCAACCATTATTGTCGCATTTGAGATGCCTTTATTAACTGCTCTTTGAAAGATATTTGATTGTTTCATATTTTTTACCCCAATTTAGATCACAGTTGATATGAATAGTTTATTTTTCTGATATGGTTTTTATTGATATAGATAAAATCTTTGGAATTCAGGTTTCTCTTTGAATAAAAAGATGTTTTATGGTTTTGTGAATAACATACCCACAAGCTCACCTGCTGAACCTGCGATAACGACACCGATTGCCCATCGTACAAATGTGTCTTTTTCGATGTAGCGTCCTGCATAACCAATTGCTAAGCATAATAGTATAACGGCAGCTGCGATAGGGATAATCGTTGTTAATTCTTTTTGAAATTCGCCTAAAGCCTTTTTTGCATTTCCTAAACCTTGTGCTTGGGCCCATACAGGATGAGTCATAAAGAATGCAATTAAAGTTACAGAGATCTGAGTTGTTTTATTACGAACTATTGTTTGAAGAATATTTAATTGTTTCATGTTTTTCATCCTGATTAAGATTAAAACTCCCATAAATAACCCCTCGTTCATGAAGAAACTTAAAGAGATATTTTGGATCAGCCCAAGTTCTTAGTTTTCCTCTTTGTGTAAGAAGCGTATATTTATTTGGCTTTCCGGTGATTGGATCATCGGCAACAAACGTAAAATACCATTCCTTTTCCGAGCGCATCACAATTGTAATTTCTCGTGCTGCTTTCTGATTAAATGCTATATCAACGCTGTTCTGTTCTATCATTTTCATTTTTTGCCCTCAATTAGAAGAGATTTTATCTAATCTTACTAATTAGAGCTTTAATATTTCTTTATCTACTTTTCATTGTAATATCCTATCAAAATTTTAGTTTTAATTTGTGATAACATCAATCATCACTCTAGTTGCTTTCTTAATGAAGAAGAATTCTCCGTTGCAAAAGCATCATGAGTGCTACTTGCTTTATGTGTAAATACATCTTCTAGTTCTTCTTTGGAAAGAGCTTCTGTCTTCGTTGTTTGTCTTTGTTCTCTTTCATGAATTTCTATATATTCTTGTGACGTTTGATCATCTACAAGATGAGAAGTTTTTACTTCAAAAAATGAAGAAATCTTCTGCATATAAAGGTTATTTAAATTTCCTATATTGTAGAAATTTAGCGCGGACTGTAATGTATCCTCTTTAGAGTTATATACAAATGCTGTTGGTTCATAGTGGTAGGTTAAAGCGGTTTGTTTAGCTTTAAGATTTTTGCAAAAACTAAATGTGTCAAAAAGAAAAAATGATTCCACATCTACGACACCACTTTGTTCCAAGTTTACGTCAAAATTATGTTTACTTTGTTTAAATTGTCTACTTGTTGCACTTCCTTTTTTAAATGAAAATGATTGACGGAATAATTTATTATTATCTGTTATATAAACATTATCCCGCGCTCCTTGTTCGATGAGGGCTAAAAATACTGGGCAGGGGGTATTGGATATGTATGCAGCAGCAAACATTGTGAAGTCTGAGACAATCATCAGCAATACACCTTATTATGAAAAATTTTATGGATACAAATGCCAATTCTGTGTGGTGCTTTTTGTTGCCGTCTTTTGATTTTATAAATTTGCAGAATGGGATTGTTTAACTTAGAATATTCTTTGTGATTATTGAACTGTTCTTTTCTAAGAAGATGTCTAATATATGCCAATATCCAACCAATAAGGTCAATGTGAGGGATAAAATAGGACACATTACGCCAACCAATATTATTGGACTTATGGAAAAAAGCGCTGCTTTTAAGCAAGAATGATCGTTGAGATTTTAATGAAGGGACTTGTTTTATACAATTTTTTAGGTGCAAAAATCTTTTCAAAAAACATTTATACGAAGTAAAAAGCCATTGTACTTGAGGGGGTCTCTTATTCTCATAATAAATTACACCACCATTATAGGAAGAGGGCTTGTTCTTTGTCGCATATTGCCATAGTTTATAGAATAGCGATTTATATTTACCTTTGACTACTGACTCATGAGAGTCAGAGAGGTGTGATGGTGTTTGTGCACTGTACTTACCAGTTCTCATGATTGAACTGAAAAAATATACAGTGCTGGTAATTGATATACCAATAAACAGCTTTTTGTAGTCCAAAGCACATCTCCGTCAAAGTGATATATTTATCGTAATTTTAATTTCGATAACAAATAGACGAAAATCGTCTATAATTATGTTTAAAATATGGCAAAGAGTAGTTCTTTTTTGCAAGGGGAGTAATTAAGGTGAATGATCTCAAAAATATGAATTTTGATGAACTACAAGAGATGCGTACACAAATCGATGTGGAATTGAAAAAACGGCAAGCAAAGGAAAAGCAAAATGCGCGGCGAAAAATTCTTGAAATTGCTAATGCTCATGGAATTGATATCGCTGATCTTGTAAATAAAGAGCGTCATTATCGAAATCCTAATAACCAATGGGAGTTATGGAATGGGCGGGGACGTAGACCTAAGTGGATTAAAGAGTGGTTGGAAAATGGGTATACACTTGATGAACTAGAAGTAACATAACACATGTGTAATATTACAAGATAAGGGAATACTAAAAATATGAATGCAAGAAGTATGCTCTTTTTGATCATTTGATATACAAAGATAATAAACGGATGTAGAGTATTGAGTGATCGAATAAGACGATAGGGAGCATGAACCAATGTATTTAAATGAAAAAGGTATTGTTGTAATAAATTGGCATCATCATTAAGCTTGCCAGCTTAAAATGCTGTAATTTTACTCTTAACATTTAATGGAATCACGTCCCTCATATAAAATAGAACGCTATTGTGCTGCACATGTGCGTGCTTTTTTAAGAGATATGTCTTAAAGCTCGTTACACCTATTTCATGATGGAGCTCGTGTGGGATATAAGGATAAAGCGCTACCAGGAAGGATATAAAATTTAATAGAGCATTCTCATCTTTACACTTAATAAAAGAAAAAGCTGGCAGCATCTATACTGCGTCAGCTCTTGGATATTATGACATTTTTTGGTGTTGTGAGAACTCTGTGTGCGAGAGCTCTTAGCACTTGGGAGAGTGAGGCTTTTTACGCTTTTTTTCATGTTTTCACTCCCACGTTATTCCTGCTTATGACGTGTCAGAGTGTGATTTTGGTTACTTCAATATATAGAGATTTGAAATGAGAGGGGTTAACAATATTTGGGGTTTCTTATTCAAGTTGAAAACGATAAATGATCCTTATAAATCAATGCATTGATTTTAAGAGGAGCATTTTACCTCCTTTTTTATAGTTTTACTGACGTTGCTTTTTTTAGTCTGTGCACATAAATGGGTTTTATTGATTCCTTACAAAAAGGATTGAAATAAGAAAATTGATTGCGTCAGGATTCTAATCCAATACGTAAAATGATAATTTTATCAATCAATATGTTGTTAAATTAATATCCTTATATTTTTGAAATAGGTTTTGTAGAACAAGAGCTTTATGTTTTTCATAGATTTTGTTTAGTCTTTTTTTGTAAGACTATATATGTGAGACATTCACTTTATTTATTATTCGTATAGTAGATGTGAGTAAGTGTGTTGAAAATGGAAATTTTCTATGGCTAGTATGGGTTTTAATAGAATTTTATGACATATTTCTAAGTGTTTGTGATTAAAATTCATTGATATGCATGTATGTATCAGGAATAAAGAGTGCATTGAAAATGAAAAGATTGAGCATTTTTTATTTCTATCTGTTTTCTTTTATGGTGCAAAAATAGGGGTAATATGCAAGTTTACAATTATATGTGATGATATAGAGTGCGGAATACTTGGTTGTATATCAGAGTTTTTGAAATTGTGGCATTTCCATATAAATTGAAGGATTTGTCGTAAAATAGAACGAAACGGGATGCATTTGTGTTGCCAATTTACATGCTTTTTAAAAGAAATATTTTCAATGTAACTAAGCTCATTTTATGACACTGCTCGTGAATAATATAACGTATAAGTTCTCCTATGATCATATAAAATCTATCGTGCACCACCATCTTTATTTTAGTAATAGGATGTAAGGTGGTACTGTTACACACTTTGCCAATTTCCATGTTACGGATAGCTTTTTGCACTTGAGAGTGTTCATGAAAGGCGTTTTATTGCTTTCTTTAAATTGTTTTATCTATACGCCAATTCCGCTTGTGATATGCAAAAGACATAATTTTGATTATTTCAATATATACAGATTTGAAATTAAGAGTATTTTACAATCTTCAGAGTTTTCATTCAATATGAGAACAATGAGTTATTATTATAAATAATAAATGTTATGTGCTAAAAAGCTTTGTTTATTTTGTTATGCTGTGAAAGAGCGTCCTTTGAGGTGTGATGATACAACCTCCTTGAAATATTAAATGTTTTTTTCAGTGTGTTATGAATATTCTTAAAGGATGACTTGTTTGTCGAGTCTTAATGTTTAAATAAAATGTGTGAGGGAGAGGTCAAGGGAAACATTCGATAAAAACCCGCACTGTAAACAGATCAAGTCGAGAGGGAATTTTTTCTTAAAGTGGGAAGCCGTGTAGAAGACGTGGGGCATTTGGAGTGAGTCCGGCAGCTTCTTGAATGAAGTATTTTTTT
>NZ_JBHIQG010000059.1:0-10521 GCF_042196425.1 Bartonella sp. AD328YNZD
TGATTGTTCGTCTAACAGAGCTTGCACGCGCTTTTGAATCCTGCGCATTTGTGGATAGTAAACCAATGCTGTTTTATAAGCTTTAAGAGCAAGTTTGGGACGCTCCGTTGCTTCCATGACAACGCCAAGTTCAAAAAAAGCACTATAATTGCGCGGCTCAAGTTCAAGAGCGTGGTTGAGATCAAGCATGGCAAGCTTGAAATCGTTCAGTTGAATGTGAATCCAAGCGCGTCTTATCCAAGCTTCAGCATGAGTAGGCAAAAGTGCAAGAGCATTATCAATATAATCAAGCGCAAGTCCATAATCGTCGCTGTTGAGTGCATTTTCAGCCCATGACATCAAAAGATCGATCGTCTCGCTCCCTGATTGGGACCATAAATGTTGAAGTTGTTGACTGATCTTTTTCGCTTTAGCAACATCAGCACAATATTTCAATTCTTTGAGTAAACGTGAAATTTCTGCTTCTTTGCGCTGCTTAACTCTGTCAACATGGGAAAGCTGCTCTTTGTCAAGATCTTCAAGAATAACCGCCGAGGAATCAGAATCGGAGGGCGTTGAGGAAGGGGGAGGAGAATTGGGAATAAGATCATCTAACGGTAAAAACGATTGTGGAGAAGGCCGATCTTCAGGAAGAGAAGGAGGATTTTGCCCATAGCTCGAGGGAACAAAACAAAAAACGCCAACAAAAGAAAGAAAAAACGCGCGCTGGAAAATACAGAAAAAACGCAACTGGAAAAATCGAAAGGCTTTTAAAAAAATAGAAGAATCCATAAAAACAAGCCCCCAAAAGATAAATCACCAAATATTATCAAATACTAGACTTGTAATCAACGGACTTATAACAAAAAAACTCAAGAAAAAAAATTTTAAGCCTACAATTAAAGTAGGCATAAAAACATTGATCCTAAAGAAATTATCCCTAAAAGAATTAGCCCTGACGTGCTCTAAAACGTGGATTCGTTTTATTAAGAATATAAACACGACCCTTACGACGCACCAAACGATTGTTACGGTGGCGCTCTTTTAGTGCTTTAAGCGAATTTTTAATTTTCATCATATTCACCGTTTAAATAGTTTACGTAACACAATACTATAACACAATACTATAACACAATACTATAACACAATACTATAACACAATACTATAACACAATATTAAAACACGAAAATACAATATTACAACCCCAATAGACTGCTCACTTTAATGAGCATTGCATTGCGATATCGTACTTGCATCATAACATCACACGATACACTTTTTCACTGTGATCACAAAAAGAAAAGCGCACTCTTAAGGTACGCATTAATACACTTCATTAGCACAACGATAAGTGAAAATTGCAAAAAAGTAGGAGAAATCTAACAAGAAGTCTTATTCTTGTCAAGGGTATATCCCTTACAAATTCCTATAGTGTGTTAACGGTTGGCCTTGAAGGTAAAAATTTTCTCGTAAAAAGAAGGACACCAAAAAGCACAAAGAGTGGAAAAAAGTAAAAGCTTCCTATTTGTGAGAAAATAATCCTGTTTTTTCGTAAAATATCATCGTTAAGTAAGGCTCATGTAAAATTTATAACATGAGGTGTTTTTTATTCGTGTGTGAGGATATTCTTAAGGCTTATTCTTAAAACCTAAAAAATAAACCGCATGATGATGACAAAGATGATGAATTGATAAGGATAAATTTCTATTGTTCAGAGAAAACATAGTAAAATAAGAGTTTTGCATAGTCTTAAGGTTTTCTCATTGCAAATTTGTGTAGCTTTAAGCATAGCATTCGCTTCTTGCATATCACAAGCGGGATTGATCTATGGTAAAGATACTTGAAGATAAGGAATAAAACGGTCTTTTATGAATGCTTTCAAATGCTAAGAGTGTTGTAACATTGGGGGGTGGCAAAGCGGTGTGATGGCGTTGGTGTTTACGCTTCATAAGTTTAAAGAGGGTGGTGCACTATAAATGTTTAAGCTATTATCGAGAGCTTTATGCTCTATGACGGGGGCTGCTGTTGTGAAGTGGTGGGGCAATGTGCATTGGCAAAATGTTTCTTTAAAATAAGCGCGTGTTAAAACAAGTGCGTAAATTGGCAACACAAGTGTCTTCTGTTTGAGGCTTTTTATTTTACGTGAGGGGTGAGAGGATATTTGGTTTGGGAATGGATAAGCTTAGTGCTGTAATCATATCCTGTAATTATATCTTTGATGTGGAGATCAGGGACGGAGCGGAGCGCTCGGTACTTTTAATGAGGGATTAAATCTGTGTGGTTAGAGTGAAAGATTATGCATAAATTTCTCTTTTAAGGCAATAGTTTATGATTCTTTGCAACCCAATTATTTCTACGTGGGTGGAGTGCTGGATATTGTCGAGCAGATGGGGAATTCAAATTATCCAATAAGGGAGCCAGTATACTGAGAATACACTTTGGCTCTTGAATGTGGATAGTTTGAATCCTTTTTAATATCCATGTTGCAGAAAAAATTTGACCTTCCCAAGGGTGGTCTATGATGATGTTTATTGAAAGAGTGAAAGCTTCACATTGTCTGGCGATAGACGTAATAAAAGTATGTCATAATACCAATTTATATACATGTTGCAAATGCCAAAGAGAGCTGACGTAATGATCATTGGTATCCCGATCAATAGGGGCAGTGTTTCTCTTCCTCCTGTGAGGTATATTAGACAAAGAATTCCTGTCATTAATAAAAAGCCTATCGACAGGATTTTCGTTACGAAAACAATGGGTTTACGAAAAGTTAAAAGAAAAAGGAACAACATATGTCTAAATGGACCCCCTTTACGTTTTTGGGGAAGAACAGACTGTACCTCATTTAAAGTTTTATTATTGTTAGAAATGAAGTGTTTTTTGCCACAATAAGCGTTTTAAAGGCAATGATAGTGTTAAAATGATCGTATTAAAAAGTATAGTTTAGCTTTATCAGGATAATAAAATAAACATTTATATTTATAAATTATTAGGTGCTCTTGAAAGAAGCTTGGATTGAGAAAAATTGTGAGAACTTCATGAAGCGCTGGTCTGTTGGGGGGGGACGAATGTCATTGCTGAGCAGGATTAGAGAGTTACAGACAATCTCTTATGGGTGGTTAAGAATATGCGTAAACAAAGTGCGTTTACGATAAGGGGAGTTCATAAAGAATTGTGCGAGATGCAATAAAATCAATGCGCATTATACGGTGATGATGTGCCTTATAATTCATTGTCTTAACAGGATTAAAAGGTGGAAAAATTGATGCACTAAAAAAGGGGAGGATTTTGTGAGAGAAGAAAAATTGATCTGAAAAGAAGAAACTTAAGCCTTTGGGGAGAAGTTCAGGAAACCTTTTCGAGGAATGTGTTGGGGGAATTAATGAAAGAAGAAAATCTTCTATCCGTTGAAGGAAAAAGAGAGAGGAGAAAAAGAAGAAAGTTGCTATGCTGGAGAGGGCTATCGTCTGGCCGATATTGGGCCGAATTCTCGAGAGTTGTTTTGGGAGAGTAATACGTTTTACCTCTTTGCAGCAATTTTATGGAAAACAAAACGATGCTTTTGTGAAAAAATGAACATAAGAAGAGAAGCTAGAGACAATAAAAACGCAATCATGGGGATTGGTATCTATGGGGGTGCAATAAATCAGTCTATTTCTTAAAGGTTGGCATTAAAAGAAAAATGAAGGGGCTGCGTATGTTATGGGGAATATTTATGCTGTGGAAGGTGGAGGGGTGGTGAAGTTAGGGGCTGGTGGATTGTTTTGAGCTGTGGGGGGATATTTTTGAGAAAAGGAAGGGGAGAAGAGCTAGGGGGTGGAGTTGAAGGGGGGGGAGCGCTTGTTGTGCTGCTTGGATATCGGTGTGGAGTGAAGCTTTGTTTTTGAGGGCGGATGAGATGTTCGTGTAGGATGAAGGGGTTTGGAGGAGGAAGAGGTGATGTTTTTAAAAGAGGCAGGGCTTGTAGGAGGGCTTCACGCCCTTTCAGGGGCAAATTAAAAGGTTAGGGGAGCGCTTTTGAAGCCGCTGGATATCGGTGTGGGGAAGAGGTTGTTTTTTCAGTTCATTTTGGAGAAAAGTGTGAAAAAGTATTTATATATATGTGGGCTTAAGATTTGTTGGCTGGTCCCAGTAATTGGATGATATGCCCCATTTTGCGGTTGGGGTGAACAGTGCTTTTGCCATATAAATGGATCGAGGTGCGCTCTTGTGTGAGGAAATATTTTAACGTGCTAAAATTGTTACCAATAAGATTGGTCATTTGGCAATCGCTGTGGCGATAGGGACTGCCTAAGGGAAGTCCGCAAATAGCGCGGATATGCTGTTCAAATTGTGAAGTTATGCATGCCTTTTGTGTCCAATGACCAGAATTATGGACACGCGGTGCTAATTCATTCACTAAAAGATGACCATTCGTTAAGACAAAAAATTCAATGCAAAGAACACCAACATAATTGAGGGCATCCATAACTGTTAAGCTGATTTCTTGTGCTGCTTTTTGCACCTCAGGTGGAATATGTGATGGAACAAAGGATTTATGAAGAATACCATTTTTGTGTTGATTTTCAGGGCAATCATAAAAAATATGTTCCCCTTGTTTTGTACGTGCCGAAAGAACCGAAATTTCCGATAAAAAAGGAACTATTTCTTCCAAAATACAAGGCTGTTCCTGAAAAGTCCTTAAGGCTTCGTCAAGGGTTTGTTCATCTGGGTGATCAAGCTTGATCTGGTTTTTTCCGTCATAACCAAAACGACGCGTCTTTAAAAGACCACGTCCGCCTAAGGTATCAAGAGCGGAAAGAAGAGAAGAAGAATTGTCAACAGCATGCCATAACGCGGTGCCAATCCCTTGATCACGCAAAAATTGCTTCTCAAAAAGTCGATCTTGCGTGATCTCTAATGCTTTGGAAGAAGGATAAACAGGCTTACTCTTTTCTACATATTGAACCGTTTGAAGCGAAAGATTTTCAAATTCATAGCTGACAACATCACACTGAGAAATAAAATGATCTAAAGCTGATATATCGTCATAGGAGGAAACAATATGGTTGTTTGCTGTTTGAGCGGCTGGGCAATTGGCTTCAGGGCAAAAAATAACGGTTCGAAATCCTAATTCTGCGGCCGCTATGGCGAGCATCCTTGCTAATTGGCCGCCCCCGATTAAACCAATGACGCTGCCTGGAGGTAACATGGTGAAGGGAGTGGTGTTGGCTAAGGAGGTGTTGGCTGAGGGGGTGGTGTTGGAGGGGGTGGTGTTGGCTGAGGGGGGAGTGGAAAACGGTGCCATTTTAAACCTCCGTTACAGGCGTTTGGGCGACATTGGCTGTTTGTTGTTGACGCCAATCTTGTAATCGTTGGGCGAGATCATGGTCATAAACGGCCATAACGGCCGCGGCTAAAAGTGCTGCATTAATTGCGCCTGCTTTGCCAATTGCTAATGTGCCAACGGGTATCCCTGCTGGCATTTGCACGATTGAAAGCAAAGAATCTTGACCAGAAAGAGAGTGAGAATGCACTGGAACGCCAAAAACAGGAAGAGGAGTAAGGGCTGCTAACATACCTGGAAGATGCGCTGCACCCCCTGCACCGGCAATTAAAACTTTAAACCCTGCTTCTTTTGCTTCTTTGGCAAATTGATAAAGGCGTTCAGGAGTTCGGTGTGCTGAGACAATATGCGAACTATGAGAAATACCAAGATTCGTCAAAATATCTGCACTATGGCACATCGTTTGCCAATCCGATTGGCTCCCCATTAAAATCGCGACATCACATGATTTTTTCATCATTCTCTATCCTTTTCAAAGGTTCAATGCGATTCTTTATCATTATTTTTTTAAAGTTTTATATTCTTTTTGCAAAGCCAATTGATGACAGAGAAACAGTTATTTTTCAAATAAGGTGGAAAGCTAAAAATTTAAAGGGGATCTCGAGAGATGAAAAACTAAAGTATTGAAGGCATGAAGCACTTCTTGTGAGGGGGGAGGGGAATGCAACGGGGTGGTGTGGGACCCATGAGGCTGTTGAGCTTGCGGCATTGTCTTTTATTTAAGATAAGAGGGAAAAATGCATTGAGGAAAAGCCATTGATTATAAGTTTTTTAAAAAAATGTCTTATTTTTTATTTGCTAAAATAAACAAGATCACCATATGATATAAAATCTGTTGCAATTTGAAACATTACTTATGAGAAAAGAGATTTTTATGTCAAAAATGTGTTGCAAAATGAGGATATTCTTATGAGAAAAAAAGAGATGTATATCTCTCGATTTCAAAGCCTATTTATTTTGTTGTTCAAGTGATTCTTTTGTGAGTGGGGGATATAATCTTTATAGGGGATATAATCTTTATAATTGTCGATATATCTTTAACAATGGCCGATATAAGGGGAAGCGAATAATCAACGCTTTTGTGCTTTTAACGCTTTTGTTGAGATGTGCTTCTGAGCGATTATATCGTTCTTTGTTTTTTCACTTAAATATAATGGTAATATCAATCGCGAGTGACGAATTGTGAATAATAAATCCATGGTCTCTTTTTTGCCCAATTTTGTAATATGGTGAACGCTGAAATAAATAAGAGTTAAACAACGGATGTAAAGGAGATTTAAAAGCTATGTTTCTTCCATTTTTAATCGCTTTAGGTACTGCAGTAACGACTATGTGTGGTAAAAAAAATATAAGTTATGCTTTGTGGGCAATTTTATTCGTTGTCATTCTTCTCACTTTCAATCATCACGCAACTTCCACTTTAAATTTATCTTTTTGAGAGAATAGCCATGGAACATGTTGAACAAAAAAATCCTCACTTCGTTATCTTTATGAATACGCTAGGACTCTTTGGATTATCCGTTGTCTTGGTGGTGGCTTTTTATTATCAATTGGTAAAGTTTGAGTTACCTTGTCCCCTTTGTTTGCTGCAGCGCGTTGGATTGATGCTGGCAGGTTGTGGGTTCTTGCTCAATATTCACCATAAGGTGAAAAATACCCATTATGGTATGGTTATTCTCGGTTGTATGGTAACCAGTGCTGTGGCAGCACGCCAAGTGTTTTTGCATATCACACCTGATGATTTAGGATATGGTTCAACGTTCTTTGGATTGCATTTTTATACTTGGGCTTTCATTATTTCTGTCCTTTGTATCTTTGCTGTCTCATTTGTCATGATTTTAGGCGAATTGGCACACAAGTTCAAAGAATTTTCTCCTTTTCCAGTCTTGAGTAAAGCGGCAAGTTTCTTATTTGTATTTTTGATTGCGGCAAATTTGATTTCTACCATACTGGAATGTGGTGGTGGACAGTGTGCCGATGATCCTGTAAGGTATGAATTGTTATCAAATTGGTTCCCTTCATAGTCTTGAATTTTTTTAATAATCCCTCATTATAATTTTTATTGTTAAAAGAGGCGGAAATATTTAAGAAACCGCTTCTTTTTTATTTATTTGGAAGACATTTCAGAAAAATTGTTCGATAATCTGATCTTTTATACCAATGCTGGCTTTTATGAGCGATAGCGATTGATATTTTTTTAGCGAAGACTTGTACTGTGAACCTTTTATGCTGTCTTTTGAGAGAGATGAAGGGATTGATTGGCTTGGAGGAGTTTGTAGAAAAGCCCCAGATTGTTGAGCTGCGTGGGTTAAGAAGCCTCGTTTTTAAAGGTGCATTAACGATAAAAAATTTTTGTTCTTGATTTTTCTTAACATTGTGTTAAATAAAGTTTTGTATTCATTTTGGTGCTTCTAAAGCGTTTTTATTGCTTCTAGAGGGATTAATTTAAAATTTTGAAAGTTATGTGAATAATTTTCTGTAGAGGTTTGTTTATTAGAGGCAAACCTTTTTTTTTATCTAACGTTTAGATGTTTTCTCTCAGTGTGAAGCTTTTTTTTAGAAAAAGGTAAGCGGCTTGATGATGACTCTCTTATTTATTAATATATTGATTTATAATGATAAATAACCCTTTTAAAGTGAAGCGCGTTGCTGAATATAATAAAGTTGCTGAATATAATAAAATTGCTCATCACCAGTTCTCTTATATTGAATCAATTAAAATTACTTGCTTGTACATCATAAGTGAGTGGGCCATGTGGGTCAAAACTGTACAAGAAAGGCATGCCTTTAATGAAGTGTCTCTTGAACCGAAGGCTGTCTGCAACATTGGGAGCTGGCAGAGTTTTTGTGATGATGCCGGCTTGTTCTTCTATAAGCGTAAACTTGTTTTTTCCATAAGCGTAAAGATAGGGGGGGCTGAATGGATTTTATATCCTTCATGGGAGCTTACCATTCCTTTACGGGTAGCGTTTTGCAAAATGGGTGTGATGGAGCGTTGAGAGATCTTTCTTTAAAACAAGCGCGTGAATATGCAACACAAGTATATTCCTTTTGGCACGTTTTGTATTACGAAAAAATATTGACTTATAAGGATAAGTTATCGTTGCGGATGTTGAATGAGAAAAACGAAGAGCTTCTCTCATTTCAAACTTTCTTATAGTCAATTAATTAAATGTGCTCTTCTACGTTACAAAAAAGCACTGGGTGTAAATAAAAATTCTTTTAAAAGTCGTAAAATGCTTCTTATGACCCTTTTTGATCGTTAGAATTTTTCGAAAAATTTTATGCTGCTCAATACAATAATAGGGCGGTTTATATCTATGATTTAAGTGAAAATAGGGGGATTTAGATGAAAAGGGAGGCGAGTTTTTAATGACAGTTGTTGAAAACGTTATTGTGTAATGCATTTTTTACAGATTTTCTGCTTTCTGTAAATATGTAAAAGCGTAAAAACAGAAATGTGTAAAAAAGGAAGCTGGGATTTTATGTGGGGTGTATGATTTTATCATGGCATGGAATGTGGAGAGAAGATTGCGGTGTGGGGATGAAGAGTTTTATGAAGGGGGGAGAAGTTTGGATGAAGAGGTGGGTGCGTTGACGAGAGAGGAGAGAGGGTGTGGGGAAAGTTGTTTTTGAAGTGAGATTGACCGATGCTTTGCGTGATCTTACTTTAGGGTGGTGAAGGAGGGGCAAGAATATTTTAAAATAGGACGTATCTGTCGCGTTTGATGCAACATTATCCTTTGTGGTGTCGTGATCTGAAATCAGCAGGGGAATTCGCTAGAGTAAGAAGCTGTATTGTTGACAAACCTATGTTTACAAAGTGGTGCGAGGGGAATTTGAAAGTTTCGTTTGGCTGCTTTCTGTAAATGTGGAGAAGCGTAAAAACGGAAATGCGTAAAAAAGGAAAAGGCTTTATGTCGTTAGAGGCGTTGTGGTTAATGATACGCAATGTATAGGGATTGTGTTTTCGAAGGTAGGAAGAGCAACATAAATGGAAGGAGTGGCTTAGAGGAAGTGTGTGAAGAGAGGGAAAATGGGGAAGGCTGTATGGGAAATGCATAGAGTATGAAGTGTGGGGCAGTGAAGCATGTTGTGAATGGTGTGTGAAGAATGGAGAAGGTTTTTGAGAAAAGGAGGGGCTTCTGGCGTGGGGGAGTGGTGTTTATCTGAAGGGCGCATGTTTAAAGTGTGGAAGGTGAGGAAAAGTTGGAGAGAGGATGATTGTGAGTAAGTTTTGGAGGGATTAGTCAGAGGTGTTGGGAAAATGCTTTAGGGGAAAAAATTAGCATAATTTCTTGTCATACTGAAACCAAAATCATCATAAAAACTGAAGGAAATTAGCGGGTAAAACTGGTGGAAAAAAGTTTTGATTCTTAAGGGGTGGGGGGGCCGTTTTTTTGAGAGTATGGAAGAGTAAACTTGAAAAACCTTTCCCTTTTTGTGGAATTTTTATTCACAAACTTAAGAAAATAGGATATGAACGCTGGAAATAACGCGCAGCTTAACAAAATATGTGCACTGTAAAGGAAATGTTTGTTTATGTCAAAAGAAGAAGTTTTAGAATTTTCTGGTATCGTTACTGAACTCTTACCTAACGCGATGTTTCGTGTGAAACTGGAAAATGACCATGAAATTATTGCTCATACCGCTGGTAGAATGCGGAAAAATCGTATACGGGTGTTGGCCGGTGATAAAATCATGGTGGAAATGACACCTTATGATTTGACAAAAGGGCGTATTACATATCGCTATAAGTAGCATCGTGGGTGGCTTGCACTTTTTTCTAAAAGCTATCATATTATTTCTATTATTTTTTAACAGTTTTTTAGTTTGCTTTTCATGAGTGAAAAAAGGGGAGTGTTTGAAGAGCCTTGAAAAACTGTAAAATCGTTGCGGAAAAAGGATAAGGAGATCAATAGCGCTTAAAAGGGAGCGCTAAAGGGGCGCTTAAAAGGGGGCGCTAAAGGGGCGCTTAAAAGGGGGCGCTAAAGGGGGTGAAGAGGGAAGTCGATTGTGAAGGGGTGGAAATGAGCAATATAAGAGAGTGGGGGAAAAAACGTTTGGCAGATACTCTTACAGAAGAAATTTATTTGGTGCTTGCCTCCGCTTCGCCACGGCGTTTGGCGCTCTTGGCACAAATAGGGATTGATCCCCAGCAGGTTTATGCAAGCGATATTGATGAAACGCCAAAATTAAAAGAACATCCTGCAAA
>NZ_JBHIQG010000060.1:0-10413 GCF_042196425.1 Bartonella sp. AD328YNZD
ATATGAACAGCTTCAAGCAAAGCCTTTCGCATGTAATAATCAATGGCACCGATTAGGCTTGCAGCATCACATCCAACTTGTGCAGCAATGCTTGCACCAAATCGATGAGGAAAATTCAACATAGCGTCACGGTGTGCTCTTCCAAACTCACGCGCTGCTCTCTTGACTTCTTCACGGTCAACGGTTGTTTCGCGTAAGCGTTCAAGGGCAATCTTTTCGCTTTCAAGCGCAACTTGCATTCGCTCCAGTTTAATCTTGTATTCATTGGCACCCTCTGTAGAGACTTGTTTGATCTTTGTTCGCGGTTGGCCATCCGGTGCTAAAAATGGAGCAGGGCGTTTTGTTGGATTCTCATTCCAGATGCTTGTGGCAAGGGCTTCATTGACAGAACCATCTTCAAAAAGAGCCACATCAAATTTCCCTGTCTTAAGACGAGAAACCACTGCATTAGGAGAAACACGCATCTTTTTTGCAAACGCACGAAGCGATAAACCTTTACGCGTTTTCTTATTCATAGTTGCTCCTTTCCTTCTTTTCTGTCCTAAGAAGGAGGCGGTTACGGCGTATTAGGATAAAGAGAGATTTACGGTACCAACTGAAAAACAAGATTTAATACGATAAGGAAATACTTAACACATTAAATTGTTATTTATCAATGTGTTATGTGTACAATGTACAGTCAATTTAAAAATTCTGTCGCTAGCGATAGTTCGCGCTGGCCTGCCCCGCAACGAAGCCAACCCGCTGGGAAGTACCTTTTTCATTGATTTTATTGATTTTTTTATGGAAAAAACAAAGCATAAGTGATAATCTGTTTTTAATATTGCAATAAGAATAGGTAATGCCTAAGCCCATAAGGATATGGAACATATAGATAAAGCGTGAGAACATGATCTAGCCTTTTTTATTAGCAGCGTATTCTTAACGTTTAAGTTGTCTCTGTATATTTTTGGTTAATCTTTCATTGGCATATTATGCAATAGCACTTGCAATTTCTGGCTTTGACATAACTTTAGCAATTGATGGTCCTTCTTGTTTTGCAATGGGGAATTGATCTCCGTCATCTCTTTGAAACACATTCCTTCCCATTTTCAAATCAACATGCTTTGGAAAACTGCCTCCCTTGATAAAACCATGGGGTAAGATTTCTTGTTTCTCAAACATTTTGTAAGCCACACCGCGTTTTGTTTCGTTTGCTTCAAAAAATTTAAGAGGTATTGGTGTTCTAGAACCAATGATATCTGTCTCAAAAAACCTTGCTGTCGCCTTTTCTTTAATATAAACACCTCTTCTTATACGCTTTATTTGGGCTGATGAGATGTCGGTAACTTGCTTTTCAGTAAAGCGTTCAACTTGTTTTGCTGAGGTGTTTAGAGTATTACGCAGAGCCCAATTAAGGCGAGGGGCTTGAAGGCTTGTGAAGGTATCTTTTGCCTGTTGAAGATACCATTTTTGGTGGATGATTAACTTCAACGTCTAAGCCTTTTTAAGAGTAGGTGTTGATGACTTGGAAACTTTAGATGCTTTAGGCTTTTCGAGAGAGGTTTCCTCTGTTACTGTTTCAGATGATATTTGGTTGGGTTCTTTTTCTATTTGCTTAATTTGTTCAACTCCCTTGTCGGGCTTTATTTTTGTTTTAACATCAACAAAGGGTTTAGCAGCATTTGCACGCTTGAGACGAGCGTAGACTTGATTGGATACCTCAACAAATGGATTATTGGGTGTTGATGGTTCAAAACGAACGGTGCTTTTATTATCGCCAACAACACACATTGGCTTCGTGATGATTGCTTTCATCTTCGCTCCTTTTGAGGCAATGAATTAATGACATCATTAGTCCAATATTGATTTTTATTCTGTGAAAAATTGATTAGTCAGAATTATCTAGAAAACAGGGCTTTCTAGCCATGCTTCAAGTTCACATTTTACTGAATTTTTGGGGATATTTTTGAATTTCAGACGCAATACAACTAGTACCGTGCTATCATTAAATACGATTTTTTACACCATGCCAACAAAAAAATCTATATTTTAGATTTTATAAATTATTGTGAAATTATTATAGGAGGGAAAAGCAATGACAGGTCCAGAAATATTAGATGCCATGTATATAGTATCAATGATAGTTATATCCCTCTTAACTATAGCATTTTGTTTGCCTGCCGCCTTTTGATTTTCATTAATAGTTTGCGGATCATATGCAATTACACGCTTTTGCAAAAAAATCGAGAGTGAGAAATTTTTCCAGATTGATGAGCTAAATATTAAGCTCGTGACGGGCTGCTGTTGCCAAAAAAGCAGATCTTGTTAAACCTCTCTTTTGTGCACAATTATCAATTGCACGTAAAAGCCCTCGTTCAATTGATATATTTGCGCGTATGACTTCTGAATCATTTTCAATAAAAGGAACTTGTATTAAAGAAGCTCCTTCTGACAAAGCTGTTTTGACAGATTCCCGTTGTATGACTTCTTCAAATTTTGAAGGAATAGGCACTCTATCTATATCTTCACAATAAAGTTGGAGTGCTTCTGTTGCATTTGCTATTAAATTTTCTTCCTCATCAGCAGCAGAAAAAAGTTCCTCAAAATCAGGAAACTGAACACCAAAAGCAGAGTCTTCATCTTTATGAACAAGAGCAAAGAGCTAACAAGATGTGTTAACGATTGATCTTCTATAACAAGATATTGTAATGCAGCATAAAGATTATACTGTCTATAGAGATGTTGTATTTCTTTGATAACCTCTTTCGTCTCTTCATAACAATGAGTTGCTCTTTCAATCCACCGTTTTTGTGCCTCCTCATTTGATGAAGGAGTAAAGTTATCATAAATTGCATTAGGTAATCCTTTTGCACATAGGTAATTGTTTTTCACTTCAAGATATTTTTGCGCAACATCATATTGGTCTTGATTGATTTCGCCTTGCAAATAAAGCCGCCCAATATAGGTACCGGAAAGCGGATTTTTAGCCTCTTCTATGGTCAAGCCAAAGCGTTTGGCACGCATTTCAATTGCCAATTTATCCATGGGTTCATGCGGTCTTTTTGCTCGTGAGATGCATCCTTTAATCCGAGGTCGTCCGCGTTTTGTACGTTTTTTTCTCTTTGTCATATGTTATCAATCAGAATGGGATAGCATCATTAAGAGATGCGCCATGATCAGCAGCACCTGAAGCGATAGCATAATTTTGAGAAGTAATGGGTGAAGGGGTAGGGGATGCTGTTTGATCTTTCTTTGCATCAAGCAAATACAACTCGCCTTTGAATTGTGGTAAAATAATCTCTGTTGTGTAACGGTCATGCCCATTTTTATCTTTCCATTTGCGTGTCTGTAATTTGCCTTCTACGTAAACCTTTAAACCTTTGTTTAGATATTGAAGTGCAATTTTTGCTAAATGTGGATTAAAAATCACAACTGAATGCCATTCTGTTTTCTCTACTTTTTGATTGGTTTTTTTATCTGTATAGCTCTCAGAAGTCGCTATACTAAAATTGACTATTTTTGCCCCAGAATTCATTGTTTTGCTTTCGGGATTAGCACCAAGGCGCCCGATTAAAGTCACTTTATTTAGCATATTTGTAGCCCCATTAGATTAGCAATTTATACATACAAAATCTTAGCATAATTTGCATATTTATTCAATTATTTCAAAATGATATTATTGTTTTTTAATATATAAAATTATGTTTACGGTGTATAAAATAAGGAGATCAAGGTATTCTATTCTGCAAGCACCGTTTTTTTTCTACTTTCTCCATGAGTTCATTGCACTTTGTCAGATCTTGTTGTGAAAGAGACTTAAAAATTCTAACAAACGTGTTAGAAATTTTATGGTTAAGTGGGGCAGAAGAGTTCATTGTAAAATTCTTACGACAAATATTTGCTATCTTTTCTCAAGATAGAGGCCGTTTCTTTATAACTATTGGGGAAAATTAAAACGACAAGCGCTAAACTTATTAGTTTTAAGAGTCTGTGCAAATACTGTTGTAAATCACGTGTTAGTTTCACCCAACCCGTTGTATCATCATCTTTATATTTGGGGTTACTCTGCAATTCAGAAGGAATATTAGAATTGCATAAAATTGCAAAAATCGTTGTGACTATTACCAAAGAAACAGACGCGAATGTCAAAATACTCTGAATAAAGTCAAGATTTTTTTTAATTCCTAAAAAACATAAAAATATAAAAGTTATAATGCCAAACAAGGCTCTTAACTGCTTATCTGTAAAAATATTTATTTCCTGCGGCTTTCGATAATTTTTTGATCTATTTATTGATCTCATCTATAAGAGGTTCGTAATTCAGAACGCTTTTCGGAATAGCACCACCGTAAACCCATGCTTTCATTTGCGCTTTGGTACTAAAATCCGCATTCTGGTGTGGTATAATACTGGCCGCCATCAAACTTTTCACATTCTCTTGTACCGTCTTCATATTTGTAGAGGTTGTAAAAATACTCTGCCGCTCCGTCCCCCCAAGGAACATAATCAACAGTTGTTGCAACAAACTCTTTTTGCATTGGCTGTTTACGCTTTTTAAAGGACAGGTTCTTTTAATATTCTCATGTTTTGAGTCCATAATTTTACCAATTGGTCTATTTACCTAAAATTTGACCGTACAGAGCGTTTTGTGTTTTTAATTGTAGTAAAAAAACTTCAAATCTCTTTATACGGTGCTTTTTTGTCGGTTTAAACACATATCTAATCCCAAAATGATCAGCGCTTTTCACTAGTTTACTAACCTGCAATGTTTTTCACTGTTCCCCCCAAGACCATTTAAATTCCTTCAAGCTTTTGCTTTTCAATCAACGTGAGTGGTCTTGAATTCTCTCTCATTGCCTTTTCTTTCAGCCTTTTTTCACGGGAGTTCAAAACAGCCTTGCGTACACTTTCGGCTTTTGAAAGAAGGGTGTTTTCTACTGTCTGGCAATAAGTTAAAAGTTCTCCACAAGTTGGCATAAATGTTTTTGATATCCCAATTGCTTGACCCGTTACGATATTTTCGACATCCTTTTTCATAGCATATGACGAAATGCGGTCCAGCATCATGCCATAGGATAAAACGACGGCTTTGGTGTCTGTATTCGCAGAGACTTTCATGCTTGAGAGTAGGAAAGAAGTTTGCTCAATTTGCTTAACTGAAGCTTTCACAGAAAGCAACGCTTGTAGACGATTCAAGCATCTAAGGTTTGTGCCTCCTCTTGTTTCGTCAATGTATTCCCAGCTTTCAGCGTCAATCGATGCCCCGGACTGATCATTTCCATAATCTTCTCCAGATGAGAGATGATCTCTGAGTTCGTTGAAGCCCTCTTCAAGCTGTTCTGTGAAAGTTTTCTGAGTGAATTTTCCATAATGACCACCTAACCGTTTTTCCTGTTCTAATCTTGCTTTTTTCTTTGCTAGCATTCCGATAGAGCTTGTGACCCAATTGTACCAAGTCCTTTGCCAGTCCCGTTTGTTTGCATTTTTATTTGGATTTGCTATCCAGTAATTTGTGAACCGTTTGAACTCTAACAGCGCCTCATCATGGGGTAAGCCTTTATCGATTGCGTATTGCAAATTAGGTTCAAAATTCTCAGGTAAGCGAAAATCATCTTTTGATTTAGTCCGCTTCGCTTTTTGGGGAACGTTCTTTTGCTTGTGAATGGGAGGTTGGTTTTCTACATCCGTTGTGATTTGCTCTGGTTGGCTTCCGCAAGCATGAATCTCTATTGACTCATGAACCTGTTCGTTTGTTTGTAAATTTTCAGAACAAATTTCTTTTTTGCTAATACGATAGTATTAGTTTTTTATTATAACTGTTATTGTTTATGTTATATATGGGCATCATTAAGCATACCACAAGCATCATTTGTATGTTTATCCCATCTTGCCTACGCTGCTTTCTTTGCTTTCTCTGATAACGTCTTTGACCGTGACGTCTTCGATACCTTCTCTAAACTCTCATTAGAGTTATTGAGTTCTTCTTCAACTTTTAAACTCCATAAACACCCATCGTCTAAACGTTCGATATGACCTGTGCTTATTAAAACTTCTAACGCTTTCATAAACATTTTTACTGCACAGCCAGTGTAATCATCCTGGATCTTCATATTATTTAAAAGTGGTTTTCTAGTATAAAGCATTTGCAAGCGTAACTTTATGTAAACTTTGCACTCAAAGGGAGATAAACAAGCAGGATCAAGAATCCATTTATCTGCAAATAACCTCCGTCCACGGTAATTTATTGGACATGTATACCCCCTTCTTTCATTAAATATAAAATTGCCAAAGCATCTGCTTCGTTGTCGTCACAAGGCGCGTGACCTTTTGCACGCATTGCCTTAATCATTTCTGCTTTTGAGGCATTTCCTTTGCCTGTCATTGCTTTCTTAATGGTACCAACGGGAATGCCTTCATACGGTATCTGATGATGTTCACACCACGCCGTTAATGTTGCTAGAAAGCCTCCGTAAATATGAGAAGCGTTTGTACCCACATGCCGGCGCACCTCTTCAAAATACACCGCGTCAATTTCATCAACGGACCTCTTTAGTTCAGTAAGCCACCGTTTAAAGCATAAATAACGCATACCACCGCCTTCAAAACGGCGTGATTGAAAATTTTCTGTATCGCTTGTTATGTGACCATCTGCACCACGTATCGCCCAGCCTGTCTTGGTCCCTAGATCAAGACATAAAATAGTTTGTGCGTTAGTGATCATAATCCCCCTTAAGGCACTACGTATTTATGCGTGCGCATGGTGACGCGTAATCTATTAATTTGATCTCTTTATTTAATGCTTGTTTAAGAGTGTGAATGATACTGTTGATGTTCATTACTATCTGTAGAAGCAGCAATAAAAGCAGATTGTGAAGATAATTTAGAATCACATGATTGCGTCCTATAAAAAAACGAGAAAAAGTTTTCTGCCTTAATCGATGCTCCAATTCTTTTGGCTTCATTCAAAAGAATTGTGATATGTTTTGTTGGAATTCTCCCACCAGTTCTACCTTTTGATATAGGACGGAGCCAGGCATACACGCGTGTTCTACGAACCCCACCTACAGATTTATTATTTCCGAAAATTGTTTTATAGCACATTGTGTAGCGATTATAAAAACAATATCAAGAAGGAAAATTTATAATAAAACTACATGTTGCTAAATTAGAAAATGACGATTGTATACAACGTACCTACAATAAATATATGACAATAAGTATCTCGCAATGGTTACAAAATGCCTTATCTGAAGCTAGATTAAGCCAATCAGAGCTTTCAAGACAGCTAACCGCTTCTTTAGGTCGCTCAATAGATCGTGCTGCCGTCAATAAAATGCTAAAAGGAACAAGAGATATTTCTGCTCGAGAATTATTAGAAATATCAAAGCTTACCGGTGCTTTTATTCCCACTAATCACTTAGTTCCTTTGATCGGATCTGTAGGAGCCGGAGGAGAAATAATAGCAATAGATTCTGGTTGTCTAGAAGAAGTAGAAGTCCCACCATCTGCTCCTAAAGGAACTGTTGCTGTTCGCGTGGTAGGTGATTCTATGTTTCCAGCCATTGAAGAAGGAAGTCTTCTTTTTTATTCCTATCATTTGCCACCAGAGGATCTTATTAACAACCGCGCTATCATAAAAACTAAATGTGGGAAAGTTTACATCAAAGTATTACGTCTCGGAAAAGAAAAAGGGAAATGGGTTTTATCCAGTATAAATGGAAAATATGCCGATATCGTAGATGTAGAATTAGAATGGTGTGCACCTATCGACTGGATTAAGCCAGCCAGAATATGAATTAATATTTTTAT
This sequence comes from Bartonella sp. AD328YNZD, assembly GCF_042196425.1. Classification (NCBI taxonomy): domain Bacteria; kingdom Pseudomonadati; phylum Pseudomonadota; class Alphaproteobacteria; order Hyphomicrobiales; family Bartonellaceae; genus Bartonella; species Bartonella sp. AD328YNZD. The sequence goes on from NZ_JBHIQG010000060.1 coordinate 7,792, forward strand.
ACTTCTCTTCAAGCAAGCCTTTAGTTTATACTTTTTAAAATCGCTACATTTCTTGTTGATTATGTTTTCAAAGTCGCTACATTGGTGTCTATAAACCACGCACAAACAATCGCCAAGGGATGTTAGGGAGGAAAAATTATGGAAAATCCAATTCTTATAAATTCCAATGAAATTTTATTAGTTGTCTACGATGATGATCAAAACATTGGTCGTTCAGGATCACTGGATGAAAGCCAAGTTCTAAAAATTATTGACGAGGCAAATGATGAAATCCAAATCTTTCGCATCAATCCTTCTTAAAATAGCTGCGAAGATATCTCTGAAGATATCGCAGAATTTTATCTTAGAGAACGTGAAGAACAGTGTTTTAACGGAAACATACCTCATGACGTTATTTTACACATCACAGCATACGTTTTTTTAGACGATATAAAACAGCATGAATATGACGATGCAATGTATGATTCTTACGAAGTATGATTCTTACGAACAACAACACCGTTTGCATCCTTGTGATGTGCTTTAAATTCTGAAGGGCGCATTTAAAAGCGCGCCCCCTTTCATTCATCAATCCCATCAACATGAGGTTCGTAATGGAAAAGCCTATTGCTATCCAGCACAATACAATCAAACACGAAACCGTTCCAACGGTTAACGCACGTGATTTACATGAATTTTTGGAAATAGGGAAAGATTTTTCTACTTGAATTAAGAATCGTATTCATCAATATGAATTTGAAGAGGAAAGTGATTTTATAAAAACACAAGATTTGCGGTCCACAAAATTGGGGAGCGCAAAATCTAGAGCTGTTACAGCCATAGACTATCACTCACATTAGACATGGCAAAAGAGCTTGCCATGGTAGAGCGTAATGAAAAAGGTAAACAAGCCCGTCAATATTTTATTGAATGTGAACGGCGTGCAAAGAAACTTTTAGACCTTGCAAACGCTTTAGAGGACCCTCTCTTTGTGAAAAAACTGCTTTTAGAAAGCAGCACACAATTAGAGACCTTAAAAAGTGAAGTGAGTACCCTTAAACCAAAGGCAATGGCTCTTGAAAGCTAGAGCGTCATAATGGACTCCTCGGTCTTACAGAAGCCGCTAAAATACTCGAGATACAACCAAAACAATTCATTCTCTTCTTACAGCAAAAAGGATGGTTTTACAGACGAGCAGCAGGTGGAAATTTGCTACCGTATCAAGACAAAATCCAAAAGCAACTTATGGATTGTCCGACCATCCACTTCAAACCGCAAATGGAATAGAAAAAGTTGTACCAGCAGCAGAAGGCATTGATGTGCTGTTTCAAGAGCTTATAAAGACAAAGCATGCATTAAGAGCAACAATCATAGAAAAGAAATACGAATTTACTGATGAAATAGACATTCTTTATCGTCGCCTAGTTCGTCGCATGCGTGCACTGAGAGACTTTGGAAACGCTTGTGTTGAATCCAATGCACATATTTTCGATAATACGCAAGTCTACGGAATAGCCGAAATTCACGGCAATGCAATATTTGTGAAAAAGCTCATATTGGTGGTGATGCTGTTGTATGTGGTAACAGATGTATTTCAAGCAACACACATATTAGTTGTAATAGAAAAGCCCCGAACATATCCCTAGAAAAAGACAGAGCGTATAAGCTCTTTCTAACAGCCAAACCAGCCTTTTAAAACATGCGTGATTCACGCCACACGTGAATTGCGCGTAATGGAGAAAATCAAAATGAGTGAACAAAACACTAACCTAATAGAAATTGAAGAAACACATCATTTAGCCGTCGAATAAACTGCTATGGAATGTATTTTTAATAAAGCATTAGAAAGTGACGTTAGTATTGACCGCTTAAAGCGTCTTCTTGATTTAAGAGAAAAAGAAATAGAACGACAAGAGCGCCAAAACTTTGTCCGTGACCTTTCGGCTATGCAAACAAAATATCAAAATATTGAAAAAACTCTACAATCACCCATACAAACAGCAAATACGCTATGCTTGATCAGTACATTGATGCTTTAAAGGACGGGCTTGCAAAATACAACTATATTAAACAGAAAAAAACGTTACCATAGAAATAATTCTGCCTCACCCTTCAGGAAATAAAATCTAAACAGAAGGAACATTTCCAATTGACAGTACAGGCTCTAAAAATAGCATACAATCAGTTGGTTCCACACTTACCTACGCACAGAGATACCTGTTAGGCATACTTCTTAATGTAGCAAGTAAAGAAGACGATACAGATGGTCAACCGCAAACCAAAGAAGGCGATATAAATAATCAAAAAGTTTCCTCTAAACAGATAAAGCAAATCGAAGAATTAATTAAAGAAACAGGGACAAATGAAAGTAGTCTTCTCTATTTCGCAGAAGCAGAAAAACTAACAGATATGTCTTGTGAAAAAGCAGAATTGGTTTTGGGCATTTGGAAAGAAGAAAAAATATTCAAAAAGAAAAAGCTCTACAATTGCCCCCATCACAAGAGCAACAAACGGCGGTGTGAGATGGAGCAACGAATAGCAGAATGATTTTCAAGCAAGTCTAGGGAAAGTCACCGCATCAAACATTTACAACATACTCAATAAAACTACAAAAGGATTGCCTACGAGCAAATATGAAGACTA
>NZ_JBHIQG010000061.1:0-10398 GCF_042196425.1 Bartonella sp. AD328YNZD
TTCCTTGTATTGAGCGTAATGCAATGGGGGCTGTTAAGGCGGTAACGGCTTCTTCTCTTGCATTACATGGTAATGGAGATCATTTTGTTTCTCTTGATGCTTGTATAGAAACAATGCGCCAGACTGGTCATGATATGAGTGAACGCTATAAAGAGACAAGTAAAGGCGGTCTTGCAGTCAATGCGATATCTTGTTAAGAGCTGGAACATTTTTCAATCCATAACTGGACTTTTGGGAGAGAGATCGTATTTCCTAATAAAGCTTATGTTTTTTGTTCCTTATAAATCAAAGTTCCACTTTAATGCAGCAGTAGTTTGAAATAAATCTGAGATCATTCAGTGTTTTCTTAACGAATAATAGGTGTTGCATGCAAGCTTGGAGGGGAGAGTGTTGTGCATCTGTTTGATTTGTCTCTAAAGTGGGGAAAAAGTGTAATTTGGAAAAAATAAGAAAGCGTAAAGTAAAGTTAGTGATCAATCTGCCATTATTTTTAGCTGGGTTTTATGGCTTTAAAAAGTTTCCATAGCCATATATCTTTTAAATAATGGAAGATTATGCCTGAGTATCCAAGGAAAATTTGTTTTAAATCTGAATAATTATGATGAAGAGAGTAGAGTTTTAAAGACTTTAATTTTTTAAAAGTGAAGTTTTTTCTACCTAGTATGGTAAAAAATGCCTTGAAAAAAAACACTAATTTACAATAATTAAGAGATATATTGGAAATATCTTTTTTATTTATAAATTTTTTACCGACAAAAAAATTAAAATAAATAATAACGTATACATTAAGAAATATTTATAAAAATTCTCATGAGAATAGAATGCACACAATAGAACATTATCGTGTTACGCGTTCGTGAGTTCGTTTTAAAAAAATATCTCTCAACGCTCCCAAGCTCATTTCACGATGGCACCTGTGAATGATATAACAGTAAATCCATTGAGCTGTCCCCATCTTTATGCTTAATAAAAAGAGTACGCTGGCATGGTTGCACACTTTGCCAGAGCCGCCCCTCTGTACAGGGACAAAGCTCTTGGCATTTGAAACGGTTCATTATAGGCATTTTTAGTCTTTTTGGTACAGTTTCACGCTACACACTAATCTCGCTCATAACATGCAAGAGACGGTTTTGATTGATTCAACATAAACAGATTTTTAATGAGAGAATCTTACGATATTCGAGATTCTCATCTAACATGCAAAATAATTAATTATCTTTATAAATCAGTATCTTGCATATGAATAATATAATGTAAGTTTTCCATGGATGGTATAAAATCTATAGAGTATTAGCATTTTTATTTATAAAGAGAGAAAACCAACACTATCATCCTTTTTTAAATAGTTTATATGCCAATTTTTCTCGTGATGAGCAAGCGAGCGATTTTGACTGATTCAATATAAGAAGTAAAATAAGAGCATTTTACGAAAATCTCTTATTCAATATGCAAAAAATAAATTATAATTATAAATTAAAATCTTATGGAAATCGTTATTATAATATTTAATCTGATAATTTGTTTACGTTTTTTCATCGATAGTATTTGTATTTTCCAATTTTCTGTGCCTTTTGACATAAATACAAGTAAGAGGAGTGAGATTGTTTTTTTACAGCGTTTATGTTGTATGGGGAGCGTTATTAAGAGAGATTTTCTTTATTGAACTTTTACAATAATCCCATCAAATGATAAGCTTTCATCTAATGAAGCTATTCATTTTTTCCAGAAAGATATCAAGGACAATTTTTTATATTAAATCCAAAAAGTGGAAAAATATTGGGTATTTTTATGTCATTAACAATGTTTTTATTAAAAGCTTGGAGATATTGGATAGTTGGAAAAGCTGTCAGAAAAATTCAACAATTTAAGAAAAAAGTATGTTTATCAAAAGGTTTTCTAAGGCTGTAGATAATGGTTAATAATAAAATAATTTTTTAGAGAGGGTCTGTAGAATTAAATATTTGTTGCTCCTAAACGGATTTTAATAGGCACATTACCAGTTTGGCTCGCAACGCGTAAATGAATGCGTACAGGAGGCATTATGAGACGACGGTTGCGCATTGTTTGGCAAATGAGAAGGTTAACAAGAGACTGTGTATCTAATGCTGTCGAATTATATTTTAAACCAGTAAGTTTTGCGGCAGCATCGTGAAGAGAACGCAATGAAAGGAGGGATGATTGCTTCAATAAAATTTCTTTTTTATGGAATGAAGCAAAAGCATTATCTGTCATAATACTATCCTTAACGCAGAATTCAAAAATTTTTAGTAGGCTACAGTATAGCAGTTAAAATTTGCTTTCTTTAATGTAGAGCAAGCATCAAATGCAGCTTTTTTTGATTGAAACCCTGTAAAGCGTGCTCGGTAATAACGCCGCCCACTTTTTTCAAACAGTTGCATGTGTGAAGATGCATGCTTTAAAGTAGAAAAAGCTATATTTTTTGCTTTTAAAAGTAGAGTTTTTGCTTGTTCTTCACTAGGAAGAGAACCAATTTGGATAGCCCATCCGGCATTTTCGGACAAAGAGACTGTTACAATTTTATGAGTCTCAGCTGGTATAGTTTTTTGAGGATTCGGTATTGGTATAATTACCTTATTTACAGCCGTTATTGCGATATTGGAGTTTTTAGGTTGTTCTGCAAATGCTGTCAACATAGTCGAAATTTCATCGTCAAAATTACTTGAATCAGCTTTAATGGTCGGTATAGGAGTATTGGCCCCAGTGGGTAAGTGATAGCGTACAGAAGCTATTAAACGTTCACCACTTTTCATTTGGCTTGCTTTGGGCAAATATTGATTCAATAAGCTAGCCATATGCTCGTCACGTGCAGTAGATGATTTACCTCCCATAACAACAGCGACAATAGAGCGCCCCTCAAGACGCATCGAAGTTGCTAAATTAGAACCTGACATTTGTGTGTAGCCTGTTTTAATTCCATCGACACCTTTCATTATTTTAACAAGTTTATTGTGGCTGTTAATTTTATGTCCACGGAAATTAAAACTTTTTGTTTTGAACAATTTATATTGTTTGGGAAAATGTTTACGTAAAGCTAATGATAAAGTCGCTATATCTCGTGCTGTAGAATAATTGTGCACATCCGGAAGTCCTGAAGCATTTGCAAAATGTGTATGTTTCATGCCAAGTTTACGGGCTTTTACTGTCATCATTTGAGCGAATTTTTTTTCACTACCTCCAAGATATTCTGCAATGGCAGCAGCAACATCATTTGCGGATCTTGTAATGAGTGCTTTAGCTGCTGATTCTGCAGAAATTGTTTGGCCTGCTTTAAATCCAATTTTTGTCGGTGGACGCATTGCTGCATAATGTGAAACAGGAATTGGTGTATTTGGTGTCACACGACGCATCTGCATAGCTTCAAAGAGGAGGTACAATGTCATCATTTTTGTTAAAGAAGCAGGATAACGTTTCAGTGTTGCATTGGCTTGAAATAGAGTTTTTCCCGTAGTAGCATCTATAACAATAGCCGCATACTTATCAGGATAGGCCCCTTGAGGTGTGGCGGATGCCCAACAGTAAGAAAAAGCTAACATAACAAAAGAAATTGCTATTGTTTTACAGTAGCGCATAATTTTTTGATAATTAATATACACTTGCAGTATCCTATTTCTCCATTTATCCTAAAAAACTTCTATAAAGCTTCCTTTTCTGTAATTTATTGATGCAGTTTAGACGAATGGTATTACTAATTTGTTTACAGAAGTTATTTTATGAGTGAGCGATTGAAGTCTAACCATAGAGGAAATTTTTTTTCTAATACAAACAGGTATTGCAATAGTTATGAAAGAATTTAAAATTAATAAAAATGTGCTGCATGGAAAACGATAATGGGACAGATGCTCATAATAAACTCTATAGCTCGTATTATGCATAATGAAAAGGGCAAGAATTGGGATGAAGGTAGGCATGGTGCGGTTATAATGCCTAAGGCTAGAGAAAAACTTGAAAAACCTAAATTATGTCGCGTTTTTTTGCTTAATGATGATTACACACCTATGGATTTTGTTGTTTTCGTTTTGAAGAACTTTTTTAAAAAAAGTTTCGAAGAGGCAACGCGGATAATGTTAAATGTTCATCACAATGGGATAGGAGAATGTGGGACTTATACTTATGAAGTCGCTGAAATGAAAATATTACAAGTGAGGGAATGTGCGCGTCAAAATGAACATCCGTTACAATGTGTAATGGAATGGAAGTGAGGAGCTATGCCATCTTTTACACCTAGTCTTGAAGAGGTTTTGCATCGTGCATTAACAATTGCTACTCAAGCACGCCATGAATATGCAACACTAGAGCATCTTCTACTTGCGCTGTTAGATGATGCCGATGCAAATTCCGTTATTCAGGCTTGCCAAGTAGATGTGGAGGAATTGCGAGAGCGCTTAACCAATTATCTTCGCTCAGAGTTAGATGAACAGATTAGAGCTGATGAGGATACAAAGCCTACAGCTTTTTTCCAGCGTGTTATCCAACGTGCGGTGATTCATGCACAATCGGCTGGAAAAGATGAAGTATCGGGGGCAAATGTTCTTGTTGCAATTTTTTCTGAACGTGAAAGCCATGCAGCATATTTTCTTCAAGAGATGGGAATGACACGCTATGATGCTGTACGTTTTATTTCACAGGGTGTCACGCGTGATGATGGGTTATCCATGTTACTTGAAGGACTTGAAGAGCAATTAGATCAGCAGATTTCGGATAATGGTGAAAGAGGAACAAGTGCTTTAACGAATTATTGTGTTGATCTCAATTGTAAAGCACGTAATGGAAAAATTGATTTATTAATTGGCCGTGAAATAGAAATTTCACGCATGATTCAGGTTTTATGTCGAAGGTCAAAAAATAATCCGCTTTTGGTTGGTGATCCTGGAGTGGGGAAAACCGCTATAATTGAGGGATTGGCAAAGCGCATTGTTGATGGGCAAGTGCCTGAAGTTTTATCAAATGCAACAATATTTTCTCTTGATATGGGGGGACTTGTTGCAGGTACACGTTATCGCGGTGATTTTGAAGAACGCTTAAAGCAAGTTATTAAAGAGTTTGAGCTGTATCCAGATGCTATTTTATTTATTGATGAAATTCATACCTTAATTGGAGCAGGAGCGACATTAGGGGGAAATATGGATGCAGCAAATCTTTTGAAACCTGTATTATCTTCTGGAACTATGCGATGTATTGGTTCGACGACTTACAGAGAATATCGCAAATTCTTTGAACAAGATCGTGCTTTAGAGCGTCGTTTTCAGAAGATTGATATTAATGAACCTTCTGTTACAGATGCGATTAAGATTTTGCAGGGGATGAAGCCTTATTTTGAAGATTTTCATCAGATTAAATATACAGATCAGGCGATGAAGGCATCTGTAGAATTATCTTCACGTTATATAATTGACCGTAGGTTACCTGACAAAGCAATTGATATTATTGATGAAAGTGGAGCAGCGCAAAAGCTTTTGCCACAAAAACAACGCAAGAAGAGTATAGGTGTTAAAGAAATTGAAGCGACTGTTGCTACAATTGCAAGAATTCCACCAAAAACAGTTTCCCGGAATGATCAGAAGATACTGAGTAAGCTTGAAAGAGAACTCAAACATGTTGTTTATGGTCAAGATCAGGCAATTTCCGTCTTAGTTTCATCCATAAAATTGGCGCGAGCAGGTTTACGCGAACCGGATAAACCAATAGGAAGTTATTTATTTTCAGGACCAACAGGTGTAGGAAAAACTGAAGTTGCAAAACAGCTTGCATCATCTTTAGGCATTGAATTATTGCGTTTTGATATGTCAGAATATATGGAACGGCATACGATAGCACGTTTAATCGGAGCACCTCCAGGTTATATAGGGTTTGATCAAGGAGGTCTCCTTACAGATGCCGTTGATCAGAAACCTCACGCAGTTCTATTGCTAGATGAGATTGAGAAAGCGCATCCAGAGTTATTTAATATTTTATTGCAGGTAATGGATTATGGTAGATTAACAGACCATAATGGTAAGAAAATTGATTTCCGCAATGTTATTTTGATTATGACAACCAATGCTGGTGCTTCAGATATGGCAAAATCAGCTATTGGATTTGGGAAAGTACATCGTGATGGTGAGGATATAGAAGCAATCAATCGACTCTTTACACCAGAATTTCGTAATCGGTTAGATGCAATTATTCCGTTTGCATCTTTATCTCATTTAATCATCAATCAGATAGTGCAAAAATTTATTTTTCAGCTTGAAGCACAATTAGCTGATCGGGGAATTTGTTTTGAATTAAGCCCTTCTGCAACTTTATGGCTTTCTAATAAAGGATATGATTCTCAGATGGGAGCACGCCCATTAGGGCGTGTTATACAAGAATATATTAAAAAGCCATTAGCTGATGAAATTTTATTTGGAAAGTTACGCAATGGTGGTACCGTTCGCGTATTGACACAAAAATCAAATGGTAAAAAAGAAAGCTTACAGTTAGAAATTTCATCTTCCGATATATCTGTAAGTTCAAAGAAAAGTAAAATGGAAAACTTTACAAAAAAACGTTTAGGAAAAAAAAGCACAACAACTTAAGAGTGTGTTATAAAGCTGCACGGATTTTTTTTGCATTCTCTTCAAGTATTTCTGGAGGCGTTACCATATCATTATGAGGGGTAAGCTCTATTCCCTCCATACGTGGTATAATATGAAAATGAAGGTGATAGACGGTTTGTTGACTAGCTGCTTCATTAAATTGCATGACAGTTATGCCATCTGCTTGAAAGGCTTTTTTGACAGCATTTGCAATTTTTTGAACAGCTTTAATAACAGGAAATAATGTTTCAGGATCTGCATCAAGTAAGTTTCTAGAGCCTTTTTTAGGAATGACCAGCGTATGACCTGGTGCCTGTGGCATGATATCCATAAATCCAATAACATCATCATCTTCGTAGACACGAACAGAAGGGATTTCATTGCGAATCAATTTAGCAAAAATATTATTATTGTCATAAGCTTGTTTCATACAAATATTTCCTTTTATCGTAAGTTTAAGATTCTAATTTAAAAACGAAAAAATGCAAGGTTTATCAGAGTGTAAGACAAAGAAGTACTTTGACTTCAGTTATATTTAGGATAATGCACTGTCTTAATGAAGGTTTAGATTTCTATGATGGCTTCAACTTCTACAGGAACATCCATAGGAAGAGAGGCAACACCAATAGCAGAACGGGCGTGTTTTCCAATTTCACCAAGGATATTGACGAATAAATTAGAAGCTCCATTGGCAACAAAAGGAATATCGGTAAAATGAGAATCTACAGCCACAAAAACAGTAATTTTGACCACACGTTTTATTTTATTTAAGTCACCCAGAGTTGCCTTGAGTTGCGCGAGAATATTGAGAGCGCAAGCTTCAGATGCTTTTTGGGCTTGTTCGGTATTCACAGTTGCACCAACTTTACCGATAGCTATAGGTTTTCCATTAATAAGAGGGAGTTGTCCAGAAATAAAGAGTTGATTGCCACTTTGTGAAGTGGTGATGTAATTGGCAAGGGGGGAGATTACTTCAGGAAGAGTGATTCCGAATTTTTCTAAGTTTTTTTCAATCATATTGGTCATAATTTTAACTCCATAGCTGCTTTATAATATATTCATTGCATAATCTATTTTTTGATTTAAGAAAATGTGTGGTTAATTGAGAAATTAGCCTTTTTTGCCTTATTGTATGATGTTATGCAACGGGGATAAAGTTCGGAAGTTGGGAATGATTAGATCATTATTTATAATAATTTTATATATTGTTTTTTTATGTACTGCGAGAGCTGAAGAGCCCATTTTTATTGTGCCTCATCGAGCAATTTATGATTTTCATCTCGATAGTGTTTCTCATGAAATGACAATTTCTGCGATGTCAGGACGAATGGTTTACGAGCTCACTGGTTCGGCATGCCAGGGCTATAGCACACGTTTTCGTTTCATTAGCCGTGTTCACATTGAAGATATGCCAGTACGTTTGACGGATCAACAGACGACGAGTTATGAAACAGGAGACAGCCGTACATTTCGTTTTAATATTACAGATCAAGAGGGAGAAGAGGTTGTGCATCGTGCCGAGGGGGTTGCGGAGCGTACGCAAGATGGTATTACAGTTACCTTAAAAAAGCCAAAGGGAAAAGAGTATAAGCTTGCAATGGCTGAATTTCCAATGATGCAACTAAAAAATATTATCCGCCATGCAAAAGCAGGAGATCATTTTTACAATGTTACTGTATTTGATGGGACAAATAAAGCAGATAAAGTTATAAAAGAAAGTATCGTCATAGGGGAAAAGAAAACGCTTTTATCTGATAGCGAAACGGAAAAAGTAAGAAAATTGGATGAAGAAGAATATTGGCCTGTTACAATTTCTTATTTTGATGATGGAGAAAATAAAGATGGTTTGCCGGTTTATCGTAGCAGTTTTCTCTTACATGAGAATGGTGTCATGCGAGATCTTCATATAGATTATGGAACTTTTTCAGTGCGTGCAAAATTGAACAGTCTCGAATTCTTGGAACTTGGAAAAGATCTTAATCAATGTGAAAATGCAAATATTAAATGATTAAAGAAAATAACTTGAAAAAGAATCAAATATTAGTATGTTTGCGCTATTCCACACGCGGAGTCTGGGTGTTTGCAAATGATCTGTGAGAAACTTCTAGCAAGCATCCGCCGGTAGCAGGTCTTCCTGCTTTTTCCGCGGAGGTTGAACCGGAAAGGATAAGATTTATGGCACTACCCGATTTTACTATGCACCAGCTTTTAGAAGCCGGTGTGCATTTTGGTCACCAGACTCATCGCTGGAATCCCAAAATGACTCCCTATATTTATGGTCAGCGTAATAATATCCATATTATTGACCTTGCTCAGACCGTTCCACTTTTACATCAAGCACTTAAACTTGTTTCAGATACTGTAGCGCGTGGTGGTCGTATTCTCTTTGTTGGTACGAAACGACAAGCATCTGACATTATCGCTGATGCGGCCAATCGTTCTGCCCAATATTACGTTAATGCGCGTTGGCTTGGTGGCATGCTCACAAATTGGAAAACGATTTCCAATTCAATACATCGTTTGCGTAAGCTTGACAAAATTCTTGCCGCTGAAGCACAAGGCTTTACCAAAAAAGAACGTTTAAATCTCGAACGTGATCGTGAAAAGCTTAATCGTGCGCTTGGTGGTATTAAAGATATGGGTTCTGTTCCAGATCTTATATTTGTTATCGATACAAATAAAGAAAATATTGCACTCCAAGAAGCAAAGCGTTTGGGTATTCCTGTAATTGCTATTATTGATACCAATTGTGATCCCGATGACGTGACACATCCAATACCAGGTAATGACGATGCTTCACGTGCAATTTCTCTTTATTGCGATCTTTTTGCCCGTGCTGCTCTTGATGGTATTGCACGCCAGCAAGGAGCAATGGGTATCGATTTAGGAGCTCAAGTTGATGCACCTATGGAGCCTATTTTGGAAGAAAATGCAGTTTCAGAGGTTTCTGAATAATATAAAATGCCTAATTAAGGTACTTTTATTGTCTAAAGAAGAAGTTATAGGCGTGCAGAGGGATTTTGCACGCTTTCACTGTTACAAAATAAAGAGGCAAATATGAGCATTACTGCTGCACAAGTAAAAGAACTTCGAGAACTATCTGGCGCTGGTATGATGGACTGTAAAGCCGCCCTAGCAGAGACCAATGGTGATATGGAAGCTGCTGTTGATTGGCTTCGTAAAAAAGGAATAGCTAAAGCAGATAAAAAGGCTGGTCGTACAGCAGCTGAGGGATTAATCGGAGTCGTATCAAAAGATTCACATGCAGTTTTGGTTGAGATTAATTCTGAAACAGATTTTGTTGCACGCAATGATGGATTCCAAGACATCGTGCGTAAAGTAGCAACTGCTGCCTTAGATACGTCAGGGGATGTTGAATCTGTTTCTGTTTCTCTTTATCCAGGTTCTGAGAAGACTGTAGAGCTTACAATTAAAGATGCAATTGGCACAATTGGCGAAAATATGACATTTCGTCGTTCCGCTAAATTGTCTGTTGAGAATGGTGTTGTTGCGACTTATATACACAATAGTGTGGCTGATGGGCTTGGAAAACTTGGTGTTTTGGTTGCGATTGAGACAACAGGAAATAAAGAGGCTGCTCTTGCTTTTGGTCGGCAGGTCGCAATGCATATTGCGGCAACCAATCCATTAGCACTTACAGCACAAGGTGTTGATGCTTCTGCTGTTGAACGTGAAAAAGCAATTTTTTCAGATCAAGCACGTCAGTCTGGAAAGCCTGAAAATATCATTGAAAAAATGGTAGAAGGGCGTATGCGTAAATTTTTTGAAGAGGTTGTTTTGCTTTCACAGGCTTTTGTTA
>NZ_JBHIQG010000062.1:0-10372 GCF_042196425.1 Bartonella sp. AD328YNZD
GTTTTTACGCGGCTTTGATGATGGCCGTGGTTTAGATGGTGGTAGAAAATTTGCAGATAAACAACAAGATAGCATAAGATCGCATACGCATATTGGGACCATTGAAGAAGCAGGCGAGCATGCACACAGTTTTGAGTATAAAACAGTAGGATGGCCCGTTGGTGATATTGGAAGACTACCAAATCATTATACCTATAATGCGACCCTGAAAGGGACAACAGCTTCTGCTGGTGCACATACACACAAGATCACTCTTTCCCATACGGGTGAAACAGAAACGCGCCCTGTTAATGCAACTGTTGTCTATGCTATAAAATCATGAGTATGATCTGCTCATAAATAATCTATACACTTTGATAATTTTGTTAACGCGGAGCAATTCCGCGTTATTTTTTATGTATGTGAAGAGGAAATCTATACTCTTTATACAATACTTGAGAGAGTTAAAAAATAATTTTAAATGATTGGAGGGAAGAGTTAAGGATATAATTTATTATAATTGTATGATTATGAAGAGAAAATATGTAAAAATTATTTTAAATTTGCCATTAAATGATCTGGAGATACATCTTTTCATCAGGTGTTTTGATAGGGGCTAAAGTGATACAATTACTCAATCTGAGGCATGAAAAAGTGCAACATTTGTAGCGTTTTATTACAAAAACAGTATATCTTTGTATCAGCGAATTGATCTCATAAAGAGATTTCTCATCTCTTTATCAATTTTATTTCTTTGCAATGCTATGATGTAGGTTATATTTGTAAATTGTATACTCCTTGAGTGAAATTATCGTTATACTTTCTTTTCATCTCTATATTACGCATTGTTTTTGCGTTAAGGGGACGACAAGAAGCGTTATTGAATTTATTTTAAATATTTTATTCAATAGTTTAATTCTTTTGATGTACCAATAAACAATTTTTCTAATAGAGGAAGAAAAATAAAAATATGATTATATTTAATGTTTTTATTGACTACAGAGATAGATAAAGAATCAATATAAAAAAAGATAAAGAAAAAGCATATATGTTATGAGAAAAAATAACGCCGTTAAAGCAACAAATAAATCTTTTACAGATTGTTAAGAGGTACTTAATTTTTATCTAGTCCCTAGAAAATATAAATAATCCATGTAATTATTATGACAAAGGTATTTGTATGTATTTCTGGATCATTTTTATTAAAGACAAGAGTGATAGAAAGAGCGAGGAAAATACATATTTATGTCGTATAAACTTGCATTATATAAAATTATGATAGCAAAACAAAATCTCAAATATTTTTAGTACGTAAAATCTTGAAAGATTTTAAATAGATAGTTTTTTCCAAAAATATCTTTGATGTGAGCGGAAGACGTTAAATGATAGAAAGGAGTTCATTAAAAATAAAATAGAATCTTGAATATTTGCGTACTTTATTGTGCTAAGTACATTAATTTTTAGATTGAAGCTGACTGCTTTAGGATCTAAATTCATAAGAGGATGCTGTTTGAGGGAGTATAAAAGGGATATCTTCTTTAGGTAATTCAGAAACGTTTAAGGAACAATGATAAACATCGCGTAGATTTTGTGTTGTCAAAACATTAGTCGCATTTCCTTCGCAATAAATCTCTCCTTCCTTTAGCAAGATCATGCTATCTGCATAATGTGCTGCGAGATTGAGATCATGAAGAACAGCGAGAACGCCACCACCAGAATGGGTAAATTGTTTAGCGATATCCATAACGATAATTTGATGTTGAATATCAAGGCTAGCAATAGGTTCATCTAATATCATCCAACGAGGAATTCCATTATAAATGGGTTTCCAGATTTGGCAAAGAACACGAGCAAGTTGTACGCGTGCTTGTTCTCCACCTGATAATTGGTGATAATATAGGTTACCATAATCAGAAAGGTCAACGCGATCTAAAGCTTTCTGGATAAGATTTTGTAACTCGGTTTTGGCAATGGTGAGTTGGTTTACAGAAAGGCCAAGTCTTACAACTTCATGGACTAAGAATGGAAAGACAAGCGTTGTTGATTGTGGGAGCACAGCGCGCATTTTTGCCATTTCATAAGTTTTTGTTTGGCGCACATCATAACCATTTAAGGTTATTTTCCCACTGTAAGGAATTTCCCCACTCAGTGCTTTGACAAAAGTACTTTTTCCCGATCCATTAGGACCAATTATGATGGTAAAAGCACCACTTTTAGCTTGAAGATTAATGTGATTGAGAATCTGTTTTTTTCCGCGCTGAACGCAAATATTTGTTGCTTCAATCATGAAAAGGCAGTCCCTCGTTTGCATATAAGGATCCACAGGAAGAAGGGGGCACCAAAAAGCGCTGTTACAATTCCAATTGGTAATTCCGCGGGGGCAACAATTAAACGTGCAAACGTATCAGCAAAAATAAGTAAAGATGCTCCCAAGAGAGCAGAGTAAGGAATAAGATAGCGGTGATCAGGACCAATGATCTGACGTAAAATATGAGGAACAATAATACCAATAAAACCAATACCACCACTGACAGCAACTGCACTACCACACATAAGAGCAACGAGGGGAATTGCAATATTCTTAACGCGTTGAATATGGAAACCGATATGGCCAGCAACAGCTTCTCCAAGCGCAAGAGCATTAAGTGCTCGTGATAAAAAGGGAGAAAAAAGAAGACCAATAAAAATGAAAGGGAGAACGAGCCATACTTTCCACCATGTCGCGCCCGCAAGAGAGCCAAGACTCCAAAAAGTGATATCGCGTAATTGTTGGTCATTTGCAATAAAAATCAATGTTCCAACAACTGCACCGCTTAATGCACCAAGAGCAATACCGGCAAGTAGCATAGTTGCAATAGAGGTAAAGTTATGATGCGTCGCTATTATGTAGAGAACAATCGTTGATAAAAGTCCACCCAAAAAAGCACCCATGATAACTTTGTAAGGCTCTAGAAAAGGCGCAAATGAAACAGGAAAAGCAAAACCTAAAACAATTGCTAAAACGGCACCAAGACCAGCTCCTGCTGATACACCTATAATTCCAGGATCTGCAAGAGGATTACGGAAAAGTCCTTGCATCATAACACCAGAGACAGCCAAAGCAGCCCCGATCAATAATCCTAGGATAACGCGAGGAAGCCTTATATCGATAAATATAAGATAATCACGTGTTTTACTACTTACAGAAAATTCTTGCGTAAACATGATATTAAGAAAATCAAAGAAAGAAGTATTTGAAGCACCATTTAAAAGTCCGCCCAAAATACTCAAGATAAGGAACATTATTAGACCTAATAAGAGTATTGTTCTCAAATTTTTACGATTCATTTTTTTATTTTTTTTTGTTTCAGATGCATAAACCATAGATGGATTCTCTACCAATTTTATCCGTTTTTACCATTTTAGTTTGCACCATAAAGCATATGAATAAGTTCTCTTGATGCGTCTGCAGTACGTGGACCAAATCCTAAAAGGTACATAGCATCCATTTGTTTAATAGCATGATTTTTTGCTGCAGTTGTTGCTTGGATAGCTGGTATAGCTAAAACCTTTTCAAGATTAATGGATTTCTCACCGTGTTTTATAAGTAAAATAACATCAGGATTCGCTTTCAATAACGCTTCGTTATTGAGAAGTTTATAGCCTTTATAATCAGTAATAGCATTGATCCCACCTGAAAGTTTTATGATACCATCTGCTGCTGTATCTGTTCCAGATGCCATAACGCGCCCATTTTGTACCGACAAAATAAAAAGGACACGCTTTGGTTTCGTTACTTTTGCCAAAAGAGCATCATTATCTACAAAATCACGGCTCACTTTTTGAATTAATACAGCAGCTTGTGCTTCACGATGGATGGCTTTTCCAACAAGACGAATTTTTTCTATCACACTTTCTCGAGAATAATTTTCTGGTATGATCACGATAGGAATTGATGTTTTTTTGAGAATTTCAATTGTTGAAGCAGGACCGCTTCCTTCAACGAGTAAGATACCTTCTGGAGCAAGAGATAAAACACCTTCAGGTGAAAGAGCACGCATATAACCAAGCACAGGAAGTTTGAGGGCTTCTTTTGGATAAACGCTTGTACTATCACGGGCAACAAGTTGATCTTGCGCTCCTAATGCATAAACAATTTCCGTAAGAGAGCCGCCAATAGAGACAATTCGCGCATTTTCAGAAAAATATGTGGTAGGTTCAGCGATGGCGCGCTGAGAAAAGAAGCTAAAAGAAAGAAGTATAAAAAGAAGAAAAAACCTTAATTGTCTGCACAAAAGAAGAGTCAGCATATTGTATCTTTCTAAGCGACAACTGATTCTTGATATGGAGGAAGAGACTTCAATAAAGAACGCCAATCCTCACGCTCTTTTTGACCCTCTTTGCGCATGCCAAAGAACTGAACAATCATTTCATCATTTTTATCGAAAACTTCAAGTGAACTGACATAACCATCACTGATAGGCTTGCGAACATGCCATACACTAGCAATCCCAGATGTGAGTAAATGGAGATCAAACTTTGGATCAAGAACATTAAGCCAAGGCCCCATTTGCTTAATATTTTTTACAGTCCCACTAAAAATTTGAACACATCCCTTATTACCAACAAAGCACATAATTGGCAGTTCTTGTCGTGCGACTTGGTTAAGCATCATTTCAACAGCTTCTACTTGTAATTCATCCGCAAATTCACTGCCAACATATTTTACAGCATGATGTCGATTAATCTTAAATTCGGAAATAATTTTATGAAGTTGGTGTACATCTGTCATTTTCCGCCAACGATCCCGAAAACTCTCAATATCCAATTCTGTTATGTCACACTGGGCTGGGAGAGAAACGGGAATAATGTTAAGAACAGGAGACTGATCTTCAAGAAGGAGCTTTTCAACAAGTTTATTCCATTCTTCCATATTTGTCATATCTTTAGAATAGATTTTTAGAATAGCAACGCCATGATGATCAAAGAATTGTAGACTTTTTGTAGGTTTTCCAAGAACAATGACATCATACTCAAAACCGAACTTCCATTGTTTTGCAAAAATACGTAAATCAATTTCACCAAGTGTTATAGGAACATGTTGGTTTTGAACAATTTTTTCAAAACACCCTGTTATTTCGTGAACGGCATGTTCATTGCGCGTTAATGTCATGACTGTTCCAAGCCGAGGAGCATTTTCTAAGAGAGTAGCAACATCAATTTGTAGCCTTTTTGCTTTTCCAATTGTACAATAGGCTGCAAGAAGTTCCGCTTCAGATATACCAATAGAAACCGCAAAATCACGGTTTCGCATTTCTTTTTTTTCTTCACGCAAACGAATAATCATTTCAGCTGTATGTGCCATGGATTTTACCTTATGTTACTGACCCAAGAACTAACTTTTAAATTTTATAATTCCTAGGCAATAGATTGAACTCTTAAAGAGTTCAATCTATCACAAAATATGCCTCTATCACCAATAGCAAAACAGTCAAAAAATGATAAAATAGAAAGAATTAAAATCGCTCTATCAAACCTTTATAATTTTAAAGATATTTGAAAATAGAAACACAAATAATTTATCCTTTTATCGATATGATTTTCTATTGACCTAATAGTTAATAGAAGCGATTAGAACTTTTGTACGAACGACACCTTAAAGTTACGACCAGGCTGGCTATAATAATCCTTCGGTGTTGAACTTTTACCAGAAGGAAGACTCGACGCATTCCAATATTTTGTATTGAAAAGATTATAAACACCAGCTCTTAGAACAGGTCCCGTTTCACCGAATGGCTTCCACCACCCTGTCATATCAACGACATGATACCCTGGAATTTTTTGGTAGTCAGACCCCTTAGCGACTTTGTCACGTTTGGCTGCCAAAGTAAAGATAATATCGCTTCCCCAAATCTCTTTTGCATATCCTAATCCGATAACGGCTTTCAAAGGGGGAATTGAGTTAAGGTATTCATTTTTATCAAGGTCTTTTCCTTGGGAGTAAGCAAAAGCAACATTGCTATGAAAACCATTTTTAAGAACTAAATGCGCTTTTGTTTCAAAACCAAAAATTTGTACGCGCGAACGATTCATGTAATGCCGACGCGCAAACCTAAATTCTTCTGAGGGCCCTCTATCCTCGGTATCTATGAAATTCTTATATTGATTGATAAAGGCATTGAAAGAACCACCGAAATTTACATTTCCATACCGAAGACCAACATCATACCCATTGCTTGTCTCTGGTTGAAGATCAGGATTTCCTTTCACATAATAAGCAGAAGGTTTGATATAAGAGACGTAAAGTTCCGAAACACGTGGTGCACGAAAAGCTTGTGCCCACTGAGCATAGAGCGTTATTTGATTCCGAATATCCCATTCCATGCGCAATTTAGGAGAAAAGCGCGATCCAGCCCTTTCCGGAGGGAATCTATCAGAAATTAGTGCTTCTTCATAAGCAGATGTTTTTTGAGGAACATATTTGTACCAATCATACCGAATTCCTGGTGTTACACGAAAACGATTATCAACCGAACCAATTTCATCTTCAAAAACAAAACCTAAATTGTAACCATTGGTGTCTGGTGAATCCGACCGATTAGCAGGAACAAAAAGACATCCTCGAGCGTATTCTTTTACATGACAATTGTCTTTACCTAACAAATAGTGATGAAATTTAGATGACGAAACATTAGTTGCAAACTTTAACGTATGGTTTATAGTGCCAAAGTCCATTTCTTTAAGTGCATCAGCATTGAAGCCATAATTGATATTACGCAAGAAATTATCTCTTAAATAATCTCCTTTGGGGGCTGAAACACGAACGCCAGTCATAACGTAACGACTTGATTGCCTTTGCCAATAAAGTACCCCATTAAACGCATCAAGAACCGCATCACCATTACCATTATAATTATAAGAAAGAGAAAACCGCTCACGAAGCTTATTATCCCGCTCATAAACGGAACCTGGAGCATATCTTTTAGACGCATTTAATTCATGTGTGTTACTCTTATGACCAAAACGCTCTGCGGTAAAACCAAGCCGGTGATTATCACTCAAATATTGATGAATTTTAAAAAGCAAGTTATTTTTATCAAAGTTTGAAGGGTTTTTACGTGTACGTTCTTCATATCCTCCCACCGTTCCCATATTTTTTCGCTCATGACCATTTACATATGATCCTTGGAAAAGCAAAAATGTCTGGTAATTACGTACAGCAAAAGCTTGATCGATGCGCCAGCTGTTATCAACAGAGTGATAACCACCTTTTATAAGGCTTCCCCAATTCTTTCCTTCCACAATAAGGTCTTCAGGATTAAGGGTACGCAATGCAATGATTCCCCCTAAGGCGCCAGAACCATAAAGACTAGAATCTGATCCTTGAATAGTATCAAACGTAGAAAGAGCATTGAAGTCAAAAGTTGTGTTTCCACCTCCACCACGGAATATATCATTAAACCATGGAAGAGAAATACCATCCATTGTCGTAAGAACACGATTTGCATCTAAGCCACGAACAACAAAACTGTTATTTTCTGAATTATAGGATACGGAAGGATTAAGACGATTAACGTCATAAACATCACTTATTTGTTTTTCATCAATATTTTTATCGGTTTTACGATCAGTTAGAATGGTTATTGAATTTGAAGTATCCTCTATCTTTTTTCCTTTAATAAGGATTGGTTTAAGCTCAGTTACAACATTCTTCTCGCTATTTTGTGCAAAAACAAATGAAGGTATACAGACTGACAGCGCACCTAAAATCATGCAGCTTTTATGGATATTTTCTCGTCTTATTCGCATAACACATTATAACCTTTTTTTAAACATCCCCTCTCTCAGTTTAAAGTTTTACCTATAAAAATGCTTGATTTAACCCTATCATAAATTAGCCAACCAAGCAGGAATGATTTAAAAAGATAAAATCATAGTAGAGACCATATTAAACATGATAAAATCAGTCAAGAAAAAAGTTGCAATTTCAAAATAGCCTGTTTTAATGAGATGAAATACTCAATAATTGCACTTCAGAGAAAGTGCGGCGGAAGAAACTATGAGCTTTACAAATATGAGGCAGTTATCAATTCTTTGGATTGGTGCATTTGTTGGCGCTCTTTCTTTGCATATAGCATTGGGAGCACAGTTTTATTTTCGAAATACTGGTGTGAATAATGGTATGCTCCCGTCGACGGTTATGCTAACTCTTGCCCAAGAGGCTCTATATCTTGATGTTGATATAGATTCGTCGAATCCAGATCGTGATATAGATTTATCAAGTGTCAGCACAGAACCAGAACGATTGCAGCCAGATCTTGTAGAGCAAGAGCCAGAGATATTGGAAACAGTGGAGGAAGGTCAACCGGAAGATCTCCAACATACTGTAGAAAAAGATGATTTTGCAGTAAAATCTCTGGAAGAATCTCTTCCTCAGAAAGTAGAAGATACAATATTAAAAAAAAAAGCGATACCGGTACCAAAAGCAGTTGTGAAACTGCCGTCTGCAAAGGCTATGCGTTCATCTACCGCTAGACAGAGCGGCAGGACAGCTGCGCTTGAAGATATATTGTTAATGGAGTGGTTAGCAAAGGTACAGTCACAATTAGAAAAGCAAAAAAATTATGTTGTGGGACAGCGTACCAGTTGGGTAAAAGGAACGGTTAAGTTAGAATTTAAGGTGCATAAGCAGGGGAATATTTTTGCTAGCCGTGTTGTCACTTCTGCTGGAGATCCAGAACTTGATCGATTAGCTATGGCAGCACTTCAACGCGTTGGTTCTTTTCCTCCCCCTCCACCATCAAAAGTGAATAAAACAATCAGAGTATCTTTGATATTTAGCTAATTTTTATGGAGGCTATTCGGATAATATATTGATTTATAATGATTTGTTTATCATTTAAATGAAAGAGCTAAGATAGTTTTTCTAAATCTTTTTGACATTTAAGCAATCAAAATCATTCGTTTAACTTATGACACAAGTAGGGAGCATGGGCATAAAAACTTAAAAAACAGTGAACATACCTCTTATGAATACTCTAAATGAAAGAGTTGTTACGACATTGGGAGTTAGGGGATGAGAGGGCTATAGCTTTTATGAAGTAAAGGTAATGGGCTTATCTAATAGATTTTTATACCATTTATAATAGGATATTTAAAAGCATAATGCATTGATTTATAAAGATAATTATCGTTGTCCATATTGAATTTAGAACCTTGAGTTGCATCAGATTCTCTCATTTCAAATCTGTGTATGTTGAATCAATATCACTTTCTTGCACATCACAAGTGGGAGTGAGTATGGGGATAAAACTGTATACGAAAGGACTAAAAATGGTTCTTATGAATCGTCTTAATGTCAATATGTTGTCGCAATACCCACGATCTGGCAAAGTGTGTGATAGTACCGGCTTGCTTTTCCATAAGCATAAAGATGGAGGTGCTCAATGAATTTACCATTATACCATTTACGAGCGCTAGCGTGAAAGAGGCTTGGGTGCCTTGAGAGATGTTTCTTTAAAACAAGCGCATGAAACTGTAACCCAATGACGTTCTGTTTTACGTGAAGGGCGTTCGCCCATTAAAAGACTCTTCAACTATACCATTATGAAATAGACTTAGAAACCTTTAAATTAAAACAAAAACATAAATAAGAAACACATACGATTTGGGCTTTAGGATGTTCTGTTTTGTGTGAAGGATGGCAGCTCATATGTAAAAATGAGAAAAACGAAAGGCAATACTTAAATCTTCATTTTTTTAAAGATCTTGTTATCGACATGTTCGAAAGTCGTAAAGCCGAACGTAAGGAGAAGGGCAAGAAGCTATTTTTACCTTTAAGGTTTTCTAGCTCAATGAGTCTGTTTTTCTGCTCCAGAAGATATACACAATAATGCGCCCCTATTGGGTATAGAAATATTGTAAGCAGAAAAAACACCCTCAAAACATGCCATTTTAAAATATTTGAATGTTGATTAAATAAGCAATAATAAAAGGATGCGTTATTCGTTTTAGTCTTTTTACATTGATAAGCTCTATAATATTATCGTTTATGTGTTGAGAGGGATTAAATGATTTATACAACATTATGATTTATAATAAATAATTTATTATTTTGTATTTGAAATTCGAGCCTCGAATAGCTTAGAATTTTTCCATTTCAACTCTACTGATTTCCATTTCAACTCTACTGATACTGAATCAATTAAAATCACTTACTTGCACGTCAAGAGTGAGGCTATAGGTGGATACTCTTTAGGGAGGAATAAAAATGCCTCTTAAGAACGCAATACTATTTGGAAAGTTAAGGCAAATTATTTTTATCGACCAGAAAGTAGGTCGGTTTTTATATCTATTTTCCCAGTGAGTCTCGCTTTGTAAACACCGTAATTTTCCATGACACACATCACGTAAT
>NZ_JBHIQG010000063.1:0-10324 GCF_042196425.1 Bartonella sp. AD328YNZD
AAGAGTAGTTTTATGAAATTAAGTCGGTTTTTTCCGAGAGACAAGACAATAAGTATCAGGAAAAGATCATGATATTTTATTTCAAAAGTAAAAACTGGCAACTTATGTTGCCAGTTTTTAAAAGCTGTAGCCTAATAGGATTAGAATGAACGCTGTAAACGAATCATCCCTTGGAAAGCGTTTTTCCCATTAAAGAGATGTTTTTCGTTATTATTTGCATCTTTTATAACGCGATCATCATTCCAAGAAACATAGGTTAATTCAGGTGTAATCACAAACCCTGGAACCAACGTGTATGTAATATTTACAGAAGTTGCAAAGGTTTTTACAGCGCTATAAGAAACTTGAGCATTCAAATTTGCTTTTGGAGTAAGCTTGTAAGTGGCACCCGCCCAAGCTGCCCATTTACCACCCCAGTTTGCATAAATCGTTGTGCTGTTTCGTGATAATTCATCATTTGCATTAACTGTATAGTAATCAAAGCCGTTTTTATAACCAGCCATTACCCATAGATTGAAACGATCGTTAACATTGAAATCTGCACGTATTTTTCCCGCCCACTTTTTGTAGTAAGTATCATATGCGGTAACTGCTGAAAAGCCACCCCATTTTTGCATAAACTTTATACCTAAAACCACATTGGGTGTGTAATTTTTAATTGATTTACTCGGAAGAGTATCATTCGTGATAGAAACAAGTTTACCATCTTTATCAATGTAGTATCCTTGTGTTCCAGGAAGATCATCTGCATTATTGCCTAATTCAGCGCCGATAATAGCAGAAAAACCGGAGTCACCACTAAAGGTGTAGGAAATAAAATTGGTGCGTGTTGTGCCAGCAGGTGCTATGCTGTCATCATTGAGAACATTTCCATAATCACCAGTCCAGCTGTTGAAAATTGTATCATCAAGACCTACGCGAAAACCACCCAGTTCAATGTAAGCAGCTGCAAGCTTTGCACTCGCATTATCTTTACCATTCCCCCAGTTTGAATAAATTCTCGCATATGAACGAAGTGTTCCCATTTCTGTTTCAGAGGCGGCTTGAAAAACAAGGGTGAGCCGTGATGCTGCGCCATAGGTATCTCTTTTGTTTTTCAGTTCAGTTTCGGTTGTTGCATCGATATTATCACCGCCTATAAAATCAGCGCGGACATTTCCTGATAAACGTATACAGGTTTCTGTTCCAGGGATATAGAAATATCCTTTTCCGTAGGCATCACAAACGCGAATATATTCTACAGGTTCAGGTTCGGCAATCGCTGTTGAAGCAGCATGAGCTCCAGAAACAGCTAAAAAAGCTGTTGTAGAGCTTAAAAAAAGGGATTTTATATTCATATGGGATCTCCGAGGTCCTTTTTAATCTTCTTCTAAAGAGTATCTCTTGCCTAACGCATTAAAGACAAAGATACAGAAAAATACACGGTACTTATCATTCTAGCTATACTGATCTTTTTTAGATATTCAAATATGAAATTACTTTTTTGTAATGTATACATATACTATTCGATAGGGTGTGGTAAAAAGGACACAATTTTTTATTTTGTTAACGTTTTATCCCCATGAGATCACTCTATGAAATCAATACAGAAGAAAAATTTCAGATATTTTGGAAAAAAATCGAAAATGTCTTGAACTTTCTGTTGATACCATTTATGCCAATCGTTGGAGAGGTGGCCGAGTGGTCGAAGGCGCTCCCCTGCTAAGGGAGTAGGGCTCAAAAGGCTCTCGAGAGTTCGAATCTCTTCCTCTCCGCCATTTATTATTATAAAAGTGGTCGATTGTGTGTAGGAATTTTGTTTCCAGTGGTTTGCGTTAATTTGCTTTTCTACCAATCCAAATTTTTTGTAGCTTTTTAGTTATTTCTATTGCTAGGCATTTTCTATCGGCTGTTTTGGTACAAAGCGATGCTATTTTATCTCTAATCCAATTTATCTTTAGTCCAACCAAACAGTGCTTTCATTTGTGAAACCGTAGCGCCCTGCATTAGCCACACATGTTGTTTCTTATTTTCGCAATCTCTGTGTTGATTTTGTTTGTATCTGTAACAACATATTGATTTATATATATAATTTGTCGTTATTTAATTTAAATTGGAACCCCGAACACCGTAAAATTCTTTCTGTTCAAATCTTTTTTATCTTGAACCAATGACAATTATTTGCTCGCAGATCATAATCGGAGAGAACCGTATAAATAAAAACGATTGAGCAAAGAAAAAATGCCTCTCATGAACTGTCTCAAGTGCCAAGGGCTGTCGCGCAACACCCACGAGATGGCAAGTCCTGTGTGATGGAGTTGGTTTGCTCTTCATAAGTGTAAAGATGGCGTGCTCAATGGTTTTTATTATTTCATAGGGGTTTTATCGTTATACCCTTCACGGGCATTATCGTGAAATGGGCTTGAGTGCTCTTTGAAAGATATCTCTTAAAAAAAGCCCGTGAATTGGTAACGCAAATGTATTGGGTTTGGGGTGTTCTATTTTGCATGAGGAGTGGAATGCCCAACGGAATAAATACAAGCGTGAAGCAATGCGTAATCTCCATTATTAAAAAGACATGACCGTAGAGATTTATGAAAATTGTCAAGCTGAATTAAAAGGAGATGGCAAGGCTGGGAACTAGTTTTCACCCTTAAAACTTCATGTTCTCCCCAAATTAGGCAGTTCCTCGTTTCAGAGATTAGGCAAACAGAGATACGCAATATTCTTGCACCCATATGGCATGCAAAAGTGGCAGTCCTTGACTATGAGCGTTCATAAGAGGCATTTTTTCTTTGCTCAATCGTTTTTATCCATACATTTTTCTTCGATGATGATGTGCAAGAAAATAATTGTCATTAATTCAAAATAAAAAAGATTTGAACAGAAAGAATCTTACGGTGTTCGAGGTTGGGATATTATCATCATTATCAATTAAGGTGTTGCTTTATGTATGCGTTGATTGTTGAAATCTAGATGAGTCAATGCTCTAAAGGAACATTGTTCTCTTTTAGAAGAAAACATTTTGGGTGATAATTTTATGGTTTTCCTTTCATGGAGACTTGAGGGAGCGTTTCATCCATTTCATGACGACCAAACCACACATGAAAAAAGTAAGGGTCGGTACGATGAGATAATAAGATGGAGAAACTTTTGCAGGGAGAAAAGAAATAATACTTAATACGGTAATTGAAAATATTCTTCCGCTAAAAGATACAGCACCGACAACACCAGAAATATGCTGTGTTTGTTTTTGGTCAAGTTCTGAGAAAAATAAACTTTTTGCACCGACCGGTACAGTGCAAATAAATCCATGGATTAAAGAGAAGGCAATGACGGATGCAGCCGTTTGATGGTTGTGAACAAAAAAATAGAGTGCTAGGCACATCAAAGCAGACAAGAATGAAAAATATTTTATAGAATTCTTATATTTTTTATCAAGAACATGATATTTAGACATCAGTAAGTTTGAAAAATATTGTGCTGAAAAGGCACCAATATGGCAGCACATCAAAACGAACATTTGTGAACCATTGAGGTAATCAATTTTTCCCCCTGAAAGTATGATCGGTTGCCAGAAATGATAAATAATCTGAATACCAGCGCTAAAAAGACACATGAGGAGAATAAACCATGCTCCTCCCATGGTGTTTTGAAAAATCCAGAGTGTTTCCTTGGCATTGTTCAAGATTGTTTTTGTTTTGGACGTTTCAATCACCGATTTCTTTTCTTCAGGAACAATAAGGAAGACCAAGAAAATAAATCCCATCATAAGGCATGAGATGATATATCCCATAAAATATTGCCCAGAGTAATAAATCGTTCCAATACCTATAATCCCACTGAGAATACTCCCGAAAGAATTAACTTGGTGATAAAGATGCGCATAATGTGAAAAGTGATCGTGTTTATCGCCTAGAGAATGGTAAATCCATCCATCAATGGCGCTGACAATGATGCAAATGCCCGCTGCATAGAGAATTTGCGCAATAATAAGTGCCGTTATATTGGGAGCTTGAAGGCATAGAAGATAAAATACTCCTGTCATAAAGACCCCAGCCATTACGGAATATTTACGCCGATATCTGTCAGATAAAACAGCGCAGGGAAAATCAAGCAGCAGAATAGTGGTGGAAAAGACAACCTGAAGCAGAGCTAATTGCGCCAGACTCACTCCCATGGACATTAAAAAAATAGCATGGTAGACACCAATGAGCATGCGGACAGCATTATAGGAGCCATAGGTGAGAGCAAGGGTGCGTGGTCTGTTCATTGTGTTGTTCCACAAACCTTACAGTGAGGATTTTTTTTGAGGGAACGTTCTTCTATGAAAAGTTTGCTGCTCCATATCCCCACACGGCGATCAGTGGAAAGAAGGCTTCCATAACCACCCAAAAATTTAAGAGCATCGTTGGCACACATGGCGGCTGAAAGAGCATTAACAGGGGGAAATGTAGCAACTTTGAAGTTATTATTAATCATAACACAAGCTTCATAAATAAGATGGTCGCTTTTTGCCGGAAGATTACCTATAGACGAGCTACATGCGTAACAACCAGTTTTCCCAGGTATGTAAAATGGACCAAAGACAGCTATATCATTAACATAACCGGAATTTATATAGGCTTGTTTGTTTTTTACACACCATTCATTGATCCATAGGCCTAGCTGAACAGGTGAATCAGCAGAAATGATCCATAAATCAGCTTTGGGTAAATTGTTGATATCCTCTTTTTCAGTAATCAACATTTGTAATTCATGAACTTCAATTTGGCTATTTCTCCGCATCAGCTCACGTTTAAGAACTGTTGTTTTCGGAAGACCGATATCTTCTTCAGTAAAAAGAATTTGTCTGGTAAGGTTGGTTATCTCGATCACATCATTGTCAACAAGAGTCAATTTTCCAACGCCAGAGGATGCAAGCATTGCTGATACATGATTACCAATCCCACCACACCCTAAAATGACGACACTTTTTTGCAAAAGGATATGCTGAACGGAGGTTGGATGCATACCATAGCTTTGATAATGGAGATGACTTCTGGAATAGCGATTATTGAGGATATTGTCTGATGTTTCAGCTTTGACAAGAAAATGGTTAGAAACAAGAAAATCAAACGCACGGTCAAAATTTTCTTTTAACATGATTAACGATAGTGAATTGTAAACTTCATCTACTGTCTTTCTTTTTACCCATTGTGCTGCAATAAGCACTAAGTTCTCCCAAAAATTTTTATCATTGATAATAAACTGCTTTGAACCCGCACCAAAAATAGCATCCTCTTCACGAACAACAACACGTGTGTATTTTCCTAAAATATATTGTTGTTTCATTTCTCCTCCCCACTTATAGATCAAACTAACTTTTCCCTAGGATTATTTCTTAGGGAAAAGAATTTTCTTTAGTCATTAATTACATTCTGAATGATCCATGATCCCCCCCTTTATTTATGTTTTCATTATTCACCACTTACATGGTAGGATGATCCTAAATAAAAATATTATTTATTGTCAATACACTTTTATGATGTAAAGTAGATATTTTTACATAAAATATTGATGAATGTACATTGAGAAAAGAACGCATCTCATCAGATTAAAACTCTATGATCTTTAATTAATTTAACGAGGATAACATAAAATGTAATATAGAAAATGAATAAATTTAAATTTGTATAAAAAACACAAACTTTTTTATTTCTGCGACTGATCAAACAACCAAATCTATATTAAAAGTAGCTTATATACCATTCAATATCATTGGTTGTGTTGATCTGTTTTGTCTACTCATTATTTCATTATTCTTAATATGGATTATTAATCAAAATAACATTTTTGAAGTATTTATAGCAACATATTAAACTCTTTTAAAGTCACGCATAAAATGATTAAATTGTTTCTCTAGAGATATAAAGATAGATAGAAAATCCGCGTCTACTTTGTTGAATACATTAGTTTTTATAGCTTTACTCTCTGTGTAGCGTATTTAATTGTTGTACAATTTATCATTTTTTATTTTTATCGTAGATTATTCAAAATAGATTTAATAAATTTCATTACGAATCTTTTGATATGAATTTATGTGTCTATTTAAATTGGTATGTTGAGAGAAAAAATAGAAAAATGTTTACAAAAGTTCTGTTTAGAGAAGGCTTATTGCTTATCATATTTTTGCTAACATATCTTTTGTCTGCCTCGTATGGCTATACTGGTATGGATAAATTATTTTGTTCCCAATACGTTCAAGGAACGTGATGATGCGGTTCAAAAATTGGATTCAGTCGAGTTTGAAAAAACAAATGCTGAACGGGGATGGAACGATGCCATGAAAATATTAGAGGTAGCGGTAGATGATTTGAAGAGGATAGCTGTTGAACAGCAGGAACTCTATTTGGCATTGCTGAAAAATATGCCAAACAACAAACAACTTTCTTATAAATATCAAACAATTCTAAAACGCAATGCTGCGGTTTTTGAGCGGCTCGAGAAGGCTTTTACTCTATTTGAGCATGTTGAGAAAAGAACATAAGCCTTTCGAGGGTTAGGTGAAGCAAATAAGCGTAAAGATCAGTCTCAAATGTTACATTACTTAGAAGTGATTTCTGAACATCATGGACATGTTAATGGATTCAATAAAGAACTTGAAAGGCTCAATCACGAAGTTGATAGTTTAAACAACAGGCTTCAAAATCTGAAGAAAATATCTCGATAAAGAAACAGAAAGTTGTTCATTGATGCAAATGAGGAAGAATGCATGAGATGATGAACAACGCTTTCATTGAAAAAGGAATGAACGGTGGGATTTGCAATAGTACTCATCATATCTGTTACGGTTATTATAGGGAGTCTTTGTTTTTGTGTAACAGAAACTGTCAAAAAGCGGAAAGAGATAGATAGAAAAGGTATGGAGAAGCACGAGGAATAGGTTCCGAAAATGAAGGAAAAAATGAGATCAATATGACAATACAAGAAACACAATCATTGCATGAGACACTTCAAAATCCAGATAATAAAATGTCGGGAGTCTCTTCAACCTTTGACAAAGAATCTAAAGTTTTAGCGTTTAAAGAAGCTATGGCGCTTTCATCGAAGGATTGTAAAATAGCCTTCTGCATATTTGTTATAAATATGGCTGTAGGCTCTGTTATCCAGATGTTGGATGAGGTCATTATCCAGATATTGGATGAGGCCATTATTCAAGTATTGGATGGGGTCAGAGAGTTTGATATTCTTACTTTTATATGTATTTTAAGCCTATTTATTTTGATCTGTTGTTTTATGGCTATCCCGATTATTTTAATTTTACACATACGATTGACGAAGAAATTGAAAAAAACACTTCGGCAATTAGAAGACACTCTTCAGCAGCGAGATAAAGCTTTTTCAGCACAAAAATAGAGAGAAAAATGATGGCTCTTATGATACTGTTTGTTTTCATAAATACAATTATTAGTTGTTTTTTTCAGATAGCAGTCATTACGCTTTGTTATTCTTTTTCGAAACGTTCGAAATTGTATAAAAAGGTCGTTGCAGAATTAGAAAAAGTGGTGAAAAAACGAGATGCCGCACTCGAGGGACTATTCGAAAAAGGACAATAAAAGTAGACCAATGTTTCATTTTTTTATGGTACTCGTTTTGAATATGGCGATGTATAATACTGATGATTGAATGTATTGTCTCATGTTTTAGATAAGGCAAGAAGATAGGTTTTTAAAAACAGAACTTAGATGTATGATTAAAATTTTCTCTCATGACGGATGAGAGAAAACCTTGTGTTTCTACAGTTTTTTTCGCTTCACGGTGCTGTGAGAAAAGTCCAAGTTTTTCCAATCTGCCATTGATAATAAACTATTTTAAGTTCATACTCAAAGAGCCTTTTCTTTACAAGTGAGAATGCGTAGGTGCGTTTTTTATAAAATGTATTTTCGCTCTATTATTTCTTATTTTCCTAACAAATAAATTTTTTGAAAAGTGATTTCAGGGAAGAAATTTTCTTATTCGTTAAAGTCTGTGTGATCCATGTTCTTTTAACTTTTATACTTCACCATTTTGTGTCCATTTTTCAATTGGATTTGAAGTTTAATCCGTGATGGGGGATTTTGTTGAATTACAAATAACAGAGTATAAGAAAATCTTTTCTCTAATATCATTACGTTGTCTGTCGAATATAATACATTAGTACATTGAAGGAGAGTTTCTTTGTTGAGGGAGAAGAGATAATGATAATCAGACTTTATAGATAATCAGATTTTATAATTGTGATACATTTCTCTTGATTCAACATATTTGCTAGGAGATTAAATTTTTTCTTATGATCTTAAAGGATATTGTTTTTTTAATATTGAAGAAATACCTGTTTTGAGGTCGAATGATTGTAATGAAAGAGATCTTTAAAGATTTTGACTTTTTAAAAGTAGAGATCCTTATAAGCATCCCTGGTATGGCTAAAAAATATCTCGAAAGAATCCTACGCTTGTCAAAAGAACTTCAAAATCAAACCTTTGTCTGTTGTAGTATGAAACTGTTGTCGTGTTTATGAGAGTGTTAAATGGTTTGACGCAAGAATACTTAGCAGGCTTCAAATACATATTAGAAGTCATTTACTAAGAATGTGCTTTGTAGGGGCATATTGGAAAATTCCACTTCCTCAATATTTATTCTGGTATCCCTCATGTTTAAAGAACAACATTACAAATAACAAATTATAACCAATAAAAAAGCATGGTGCCCAGACGCGGATTCGAACCACGGACACGCGGATTTTCAGTCCGCTGCTCTACCTACTGAGCTATCTGGGCATGCTTCATAAAACATGTAAAGTGTTTGTGGTTATAACATTAAAATTTTCTCTGTCCAGTCATCAAAAGAAAAATAATTGATTTTTTAATAAGTTTATCTTCCTATTCTAGAGAGTTATCAATGAATTTTTATTATAAAATAAACTTGATAGGTATGTTATGATACGTTAGTGTGTTGTTATCAGAATGCTATTCTTATCGTGGTGGTGATACGAAAAAAAATAAAAGAATCAATCTAACAGCATGATTAAAAAAGATTTTTTTACAAAGTTTCCGTGAATTTTAAGCTTACGAAATAAATAGAAGACATTTTGGACTTTTAAAAAGAGGCTATTGAGTAGTCTTTATAGTAATTTGTTTTTCTTTATAAAGAGAACAAGTCATCATAAAGAAAGCAAGTCATCTAAAAGGGGAGAAATAATGATAGTGTTACAAAAACCAAGTAGTCGTCCTAATAATACTAATTTTTCTTCAGGTCCTTGTAGTAAACGACCTGGCTGGAGTCTTGAAACTCTTAAAAATGCATTAGTTGGGCGTTCACATAGATCGAGAGAAGCAGAATTAAAACTTGCTGAAGTTGTTGATTTAACCCGTGAGATTCTTGAAGTTCCTTCTGATCATCGTATAGGAATTATGCCTGGTTCAGATACCGGTGCTGTTGAGGCCGCTTTATGGTCTTTATTAGGTGAGCGTGGCATTGATATGGCGGCGTGGGAAAGTTTTGGGTTTGGGTGGAATAAAGATGTTGTCGAGCAATTAAAGCTTTCTGATGTGCGTCGTTTTGAAGCCCCTTATGGTGAAATACCAGATTTAACACAACTTGACTTTGATCGTGATGTTGTTTTCACATGGAATGGGACAACTTCTGGTGTACGTATTCCTAATGCGGATTTCATTCCGGATAAGCGGGCTGGATTGACCATTTGTGATGCAACATCTGCTGCTTTTGCGCAATATCTCGATTTTTCAAAATTAGATGTTGTGACGTTTTCATGGCAGAAAGTTTTGGGAGGTGAAGCAGCACATGGTATGGTGATTTTAAGTCCTCGTGCTGTTGAGAGGCTTGAGAATCATGTTCCAGCTTGGCCTATGCCACAGCTTTTCTGTATGACGAAAAATGGAAAGTTGAACGAAGATATTTTTAAAGGAAAGATAATCAATACGCCTTCTATGCTTTGTGTTGAAGATTTTCTTGATGGGTTGAGGTGGGCAAGGTCTCTAGGAGGTGCAGCGGCATTAAGAGCACGGGTTGAGAAAAACTTTTCTGTACTTGATGCTTTTATTCGCAAAACACCATGGTTAGAATATTTGGCAAAAGATCCTGAAATGCGTTCTAACACATCCATTTGCTTAGATATTGTGGATCCAGTGATTACTGCTTTGGATAATGAAAAGCGAATATCTTTTATAAAAGCGGTTGTGAGTCGTCTTGATGAGGAAGGGGTCGCTTATGATATCGGTTCGTATCGAGATGCTCCTCCTGGGCTTCGAATTTGGGCGGGTATAACAATTGAGGCTTCCGATCTTGAAATTTTAACACAATGGCT
>NZ_JBHIQG010000064.1:0-10246 GCF_042196425.1 Bartonella sp. AD328YNZD
TTTTACACCGCAAGAATTTCTAGAAGAAAAAACATAATCAAATATTTTTCATAAAAAATGATGATTGCAACAAAAGCTTATTTTATTCACGTCATAAAAGTTTAAGCACAGCTATTATGAAACTCTAGAATATTTCTTTTCTTAGCTTTTTTCGATGTATGCTAATGATCTTTCTTTGACAATCAGTATTTACATCATACAGGACCTTCAATATACTAATAAATTGGTTTATAATGATAATTTATCGTTTTGCATGTTGAATTAGAGCTCTGAATATTGTAGAGTTCTCTCATTGCAAACTTTTTTATGTTGCATCAATTAGAATCGCTTGCTTGCACATTACACGTAGGGTTGGCGTGGGGGTAAAAGCACGAAAAAAGGCGTAAAATGCCTCTTATGAATCGTTTCAAGTGCCAAGGCTGTGTCGTAATATCCAAGATGTGGCAAAGTGTGTTATGATAATGACTTACAACTTTTATATTAAGATATTAAGCGTAAAGATGGTGGTGCTCTATAAAATGGCATGCATAGCATGGTGAAACCGGATGTTCTTACTTACAAGTCTGCATTATTATATTTTTCAACTTAAAATATTGCCAATTATTTTCATGTTTAAACGATTCATAAAAGGTACTTTTAGCCTTTTCTTAAACATTTTTTTAGTTCAACATAGAGAAATTTGAGAAAATCTCATAGTATTCGGTGTTTTCATTTACTAGAAAAAAATGGTAAATTTTATTAAAATCAATATCTTGTAATGATTAAAAGCATCTTTTTTCGAGTGTTTTCCACAGGTTGAACAGTAGAAAAATAATTAAAATACGTTATAAAAATTTCACGACATACACACTTAAAAAAAGACGCATTCATGCAAAACATAGAAAGAAAAAATACCTAAATTAAAAAAGATAAGTATGAAATTGTTAATCTAGAATGCACCAGTAGCAATAGATGAATCACAATGCAAAACGCATTAATCTGTGCTGGATACAGACTAACTCTATCCGAAAAAAGAATTATGATGATAGCTATTTCTAAACCTAATAATACTAAATGCGCACTGCCTATGAAGCATTTCAAAGTGCCTCTAAAAAATTATATCAACGATCTATTGCGTTTTATGAACCCGCTTACATTCGCAAAGGTAAATCTATCTCTTCAACAGAAGTTAAAATGAGGTGGGGTAGGCAAGAACACTATCAAAAAGATGAAGGATGGGTTGAACTTTATTGGTGGCTAAAATTAATACCGTATTTAACGAATATCAAAAAGCAATTTATTAGCCTATCAACTTAAACAGGTCTCAGCGCTCCATTCTATCTATTCATGGCGTTTATTAGAATTATTAACGCGCTTCAAAGATTCAGGTACTGCAAGTATACAATTGATGATTTTTGTATTTTAATGGATTGCACAGAAAAATAATGCCAAAACTTTAATAACATTAAACGTCGTATTATTGAATCAGCCATTACAGAACTAAACAAAAAGATGGATGGAAAATTGACTGGAAGTCCATCAAAACTGGGAGGAAAGTTACAGCAGTTGAGTTTAAATTTAAAAAAGATCCGCAAGGGAAATTATTATAATAAACAGAAACAAATATATCCAAAATCATAATATTTTGAGAAGTTTCTTATAGCTACTAAAATCGAGCAAATATCGTTTTTTCGATATGTATTTTGTATCTTAAAATTACGTTTTAAAATAAAACATATAATTGCACCTTCAAAAATCTTTCAAAGAAAGACATTTTCAGGAGTGTATAAATAAAATGTGCTTTTTTAGTTTGTGATGTTTTTTTAAAATGATCTTTATAAATTAAAATTGTCTTTTAGGCTAAAAAAAGCTTTGTGAGAGCCTTTCAGTTTTAAAACGTGAATTTTTATTTCATTGAATGCATTGTAGGGTTAAATTTAGCGTCAACAGAGATTTTTTTATTTGATTATGATTTGGGAACCGCATGAGAAGGACAAAACAATCTGTTTTATTTTGGATCAAGGATGCCATTAGGTGCCTTCGTAGATGATTCCTTTATCCTAAAAATCTAGGATTGTTAGCTCCTTCGATAAATGCGGATTTGAGCTCATGGTTTTTGTGAATGTACAGAGATTTTGAGAGATGTTAGTCTCTCACTTTATTGATGTATGTACGAACGAAGTGAGTTCTATATCAAAATTTGACTTACGTTTTATTCTCTCAGATATGCTGAATATTTATGCGAATAAATTTAATGATGCTAGTTGCGTAACGCTACATTACACATCTTATCGCTGCCGTCGATTTTTTTAAAAATAAAACCTTTCCAAAAAGCTTCTTTAATTGACAATTAAGTCATTTTTTTGAAAAATTTGGAAAAATATTATACATTTTAAACATACTTTGAAATTAGATGTTGTTAAATTACTTTCTTCTATTGATGCTTTTATTCTAGTAGAATTTTTCTTTTCAAAAAGGAACGGTTTTTCAGTTAAAAGATCTATAAGTCTTTAACATAATTTTCGTTTTTCTTGTTTTTTATTTAAAATCAATATGTCGATATTTTATTCATCTTCTGTCTTATCGCTTGTTCAATTTTTGGTAGAATTTTTTTTTGATAAATTTGCCATGTTAAGGGACCAACATGTTTGGCAATAATAATACTCTCTTTATTCAAGAGAAAGGTTTCTGGTGGTCCATACACCCCCCAGTCAATAGCTGTATATCCTGAATCATCAAAGCCAATAAATTTAAAAGGATTACCAAAACTGTTTAAAAAGCGCAGGGCATTTGCTTTGTTATCTTTATAATTAATGCCAATTAGATCAAAACGTTTATCTTGTGCAATTTTCATAAGAAGAGGATGCTCTTCGCGACAGGGTAAACACCAAGAACCCCAAAAATTGACCAATGTGACACGTCCTTTAAACTGTTTTGAATTGAGATAACTTGCTTGATCAAGGAGAGGAAGATAGATATTGGGGGCAGGCTTTTTAGCCAATGCGTTTGGGAGAAGAGCTGGATCTTGAGGGTATTTTTTATCCATAAAATTGAAAAAAAACACCATGAGCAGAAGAAAAAGCACAAATGGTCCAAAAAGAACAAACAAAACAGGCAAAGATATATTTTTTTTAAGTTTTGGAAGGATGTTTTTCATTATACTTTTCTTTTTGTGACAGCTCTTTGTTGTTTAGCTGTTGGAGAATTTTTTTTTGGTAGAGGGCTTTGCAAAGAATATATCCAATAAGACAGAAGAGGGATATTGCAGAAAGCACATAGCTTAAAACAACAATTTGCTCGTGTTTAAGGGTTCCAAGGAAAAAATCAATTTTCTGAGATAGATTTCCTAAAAGTCCGCTTTGGATGCCATTTAGATGGAGCATGATGAAGAGTCCTGTTGTTGTGCACGACGGGATTTTTTCATCTGAAGTATTTGGATATAACGATGATTGATTTCATTTCGCATAGCCATCAAATAGAGCGTAATAAACATAAAGATGAAACAAAAGAGCATTGTTATAAGGGGCCATAACATAGCATTGTCGATTGTTGGTCCTCCAGCGCGTAACAATGATGCGGGTTGATGCAATGTATTCCACCAATTAACAGAAAATTTAATAATAGGGATATTAACAAATCCAACAAGTGTAAGAATTGCAGTAGCACGCGCGGCTTTTATTTGATTGCCGAAAGCTTGTCCAAGCAGGATAATAGCAAGATAGATAAAAAGTAGAATTAAAACTGATGTTAACCGAGCATCCCAGACCCACCATGTTCCCCATGTAGGTCTCCCCCAAAGTGCTCCTGTCATGAGAGCCAAGGTGGTAAAAATTGCTCCAATGGGCGCCCCGCATTTGAGTGCCACATCAGCAAGATGATATTTCCAAATCAAATTTCCTAATGCCGCGGCACTCATCGTTATGTAACAGAATGTAGACAACCACGCAAAGGGTACATGAAGGTACATAATTTTAACAGTAATTCCCTGTTGATAGTCGTCAGGGGAATGCATCACAAGAATCAACCCAAAGATAAGAAAACACAATGTTATGCTGGCTAACAAAGGCAAAATCATTTTGCTTATTTTCATGAAACGGGTAAAACTTATAGGGAGTGACCTCGTTTTATATGTGCGCATTATTTCATTCATAAAATTCATAATAGGCATAGTTTTGCTATGCGGCAATCATCTTTTATTATTCTGATAACAGCTTAAGTGTTATAGCGGCCACAAAAGAGCTAAAAAGACTCAAAAAAAGTGAAAAAGCGCCAAGAAGAGCTAGGGATGTAAGAAAAGAGGCATTTGGGTTTGTTGGAGCTGTAGCAGCTGAAACACCAAAAATCATAATTGGAATAATCCATGGCAAGATAATGATGAAAATAAGAAGGGTACTTTGCAACAATGAGGTTGCCAGTGCTGCTCCTATAGCGCCAATAAAAATAATGGCTGGTGTTCCGCATAAAAGGGTAAGTATTGTTGTAAAAATTAGCGTGACATCTAAATGGAGCATGATGGCTAAAATAGGCGTAGCAAAAATGAGCGGAAGCATTGTTCCTACCCAATGGGCAAGGCATTTAGTAAAAACAATTAGTGTAAAACTTTGTCTTTGTCCTGAAAGGATAAATTGGTCGAGATTGCCATCATCACGATCAATTTGGAACAGTTTGTTCAGATTAAGGAGTCCTGCGAGAAGGGCTCCAAACCACAATATACCTGGTCCTATTTGTGCAAGAGTTTTGGGATCTGGTCCAATGGCAAAGGGGGTTATGACAACAACAGCGATGAAAAATAATAGTCCTGTTAGTGAAGAGGCTTGTGGCGCTAATAATAGTTTAAGATCACGCCAGAATAATGCTTTCATTTTATTTTTTCCTAGAGAGGTAAAAATTTTTCCAGAGCGATTTTATGGTTTTCTGGAATACCTAGGGAATTATGAGTCGCTGCAATAATCATACCACCTTGATTGAGATGACGTTGGAAAATACGGGCAAGGAGTTTTTGAGCATGATTATCGAGACCAGATATTGGTTCATCCAAAATCCAAATAGGACGATAGGAAAGTAAAAGGCGGGCAATAGCGACACGTCTTTGTTGTCCAGTTGACAGAGTGTTAAAGGGTAAATGTTCAAGATCAGAAAGACCAATATCGGCAAGGGCTTCATGCACAAAGCGTAAATGTTGACCATAAAATTCTGCCCAAAATTGCAAATTATCAATGACAGATAAAAGAGGTTTCATAGCGTTTTGAGGACCAAGGTAATGACAGGCAGTTGCAACAGGGTATGTTTGATTATGGTCTTTAAGGATTATATGGCCTTCAGCAGCTTCAAGAAGACCAACAATGATTCTGAGTAATGTTGATTTTCCGATACCATTTGGTCCACTGATTGTCATAAGTTGCTGTGGAAATAAACAAAAAGAAAGACCTTTAAACAGAATTTCCTCGTTTCTGTAAGCAGCTAAGTTTTTTCCTGATAATACCATGTGATTGCCTATTTTGCTTTTATTTTCATATTTTTATTGCATTATAGAATAAAAAACACGTTTTTTATGCAATTGTACCTAGAATAGTTCTAGAAATAGTTCTATAAGGAATGCCTTACATCAATATCTGGTGTAGAATGGTTTTCAGCGCTGATTTCCGCATTTGCCTATGAGAATGTGGAGGGGGAAATGGATAGCGGAGGTATTGCGTCTGCGCTCAAGCTGCGACCTTGACTCGTAGTTTGTGTTGTTCATTCCTAGAAATTGGGTGGTTTTTAGTATGAGGGTGGACAGTCATGACTCAAATTGATAGCTTTAATTGTCGCAGAACGTTAAATGTTGGTGGCAAAGAATATACTTATTATAGCTTAATCGAAGCAGAGAAGAATGGACTTGAAGGTATTTCTCGGTTGCCGTTTTCGATGAAAGTTATTCTCGAAAATTTATTGCGATTTGAAGATGGTCGAACGGTTAAAAAAGAGGATATCCTCAATGTTGCTAAGTGGTTAAGCGACAAAGGGAGTGCTGGGGCAGAAATTGCTTACCGTCCTGCACGTGTCCTTATGCAGGATTTTACAGGTGTTCCCGCGGTTGTTGATCTTTCTGCAATGCGTGATGCTATGGTCAAACTTGGCGGTAACGCTGAAAAAATCAATCCTCTCATCCCTGTTGATCTCGTCATAGATCACTCAGTTATTGTTGATGATTTTGGCAATCCCATGGCCTTTAAGGAAAATGTTGAGCATGAATATGATCGCAATGGTGAGCGCTATCGTTTCCTTAAATGGGGGCAACAAGCCTTTCAAAATTTTCGCGTTGTTCCTCCAGGAACAGGGATTTGTCATCAGGTTAATCTAGAATATTTAGCGCAATGCGTGTGGATGAAGAAGGAAGAGGGGTGTGAGACAGTTTATCCTGACACCTGTGTGGGAACCGATTCGCATACGACTATGGTGAATGGTTTGGGTGTTTTAGGTTGGGGTGTTGGTGGTATTGAAGCAGAAGCGGCAATGTTAGGCCAACCTGTTTCTATGTTGTTACCTGAAGTGATTGGTTTTCGTCTAACAGGGAAACTTAAAGAAGGTGTAACCGCCACCGATCTCGTGTTGACGGTGACCCAAGTGTTACGCCAAAAGGGTGTTGTTGGTAAATTTGTTGAGTTTTTTGGTCCTGGTTTAGAGCATATGACGCTTGCTGATCGGGCTACGATTGGAAATATGGCACCTGAATATGGAGCAACGTGTGGTTTTTTTCCAATTGATAAGGAGACAGTGCGTTATCTCAATATGACAGGGCGTGATGAAAATCGGATTGCCTTAGTGGAGGCTTATTCCAAAGCAC
The DNA here is from genome assembly GCF_042196425.1 of Bartonella sp. AD328YNZD. Taxonomy (NCBI): domain Bacteria; kingdom Pseudomonadati; phylum Pseudomonadota; class Alphaproteobacteria; order Hyphomicrobiales; family Bartonellaceae; genus Bartonella; species Bartonella sp. AD328YNZD. Next base: position 6,806 of record NZ_JBHIQG010000064.1, read on the forward strand.
AAGGGATGTGGCATGACGAAATGGGGGCTAATCCTATTTTTAGTGACACAATTGAATTAGATATGGAAACCGTTGTTCCTTCTATGGCTGGTCCTAAACGCCCTGAAGGACGCATTGCATTGGAAAGTGTTGGGCAGGGTTTTGAGAAAGCATTAGTCGAAGACTATAAAAAAACGTTTGGGCAAGATGAGTGCTATCAGGTCGAAGGTGAAGAATATACGCTGAGTCATGGTGATGTGGTGATTGCTGCAATTACTTCTTGTACGAATACATCAAATCCAAGTGTTCTCATTGCAGCAGGTCTTTTGGCACGAAATGCTGTAGCAAAAGGTCTCAAGAGTAAACCATGGGTAAAAACTTCTCTTGCACCTGGGTCACAAGTCGTTGAAGCTTACCTTCAAAATTCAGGTCTACAAAAAGATTTAGATGCGTTAGGATTTAACTTAGTAGGGTTTGGGTGCACGACATGTATTGGGAATTCTGGTCCTTTGCATCCAGCTATTTCCAAAACGATTAATGACAATGGTGTCATTGCAGCTGCAGTTCTTTCAGGAAATCGTAATTTTGAAGGGCGTGTTTCCCCTGATGTGCAAGCCAATTATTTAGCTTCACCACCGTTAGTTGTTGCACATGCGCTCATTGGGACGGTGTGTAAAGATTTAACCAAGGAGCCTCTTGGTGAAGATTCAGATGGTCAACCGATTTACTTGAGAGATATTTGGCCAACTTCTCAAGAAATACAGGAATTTATCGAAGAAAATGTGACGCGTAAGGTTTTTGCTGAAAAATATGCAGATGTCTTTAAGGGAGATGAAAATTGGCAAAAAGTTCAGATCCCTACGGGTTCTACCTATTCTTGGGATGAACAATCTACCTATGTACGCAATCCACCTTATTTTGATGATATGCAGAAAACTCCTAATGCCTTACCAGATATTAAGGATGCACGGATTTTAGGTTTATTTGGTGATAAAATCACGACAGATCATATTTCTCCTGCAGGTTCCATTAAGGCAGCTTCTCCTGCAGGAAAGTATTTAATGGATCATGGTGTTAAAGTAGGGGATTTTAATCAGTATGGAACACGTCGTGGGAATCATGAAGTTATGGTTCGTGGGACTTTTGCCAATATTCGCATTCGTAATTTCATGCTAGGAGAAAATGGTCAAGAAGGAGGGTATACGGTTCATTATCCGTCAGCAGTAGAACAAACCATTTACGATGCAGCAATGGTGTATAAACAAGAAGGTGTTCCGCTTGTCGTTTTGGCCGGTATTGAATATGGGAATGGATCATCACGTGATTGGGCAGCCAAAGGTACCAATCTTCTTGGTATAAAAGCAGTGATTGTGCAGTCTTTTGAAAGGATTCATCGCTCTAATCTTGTTGGTATGGGCATTGTCCCTTTTGTCTTTGAGGAGGGGCTAAGTTGGAAATCTTTAGGCTTAAAGGGAGATGAAAAGGTGACAATTGAAGGGATTCATAACTTGAAACCTCGTCAAAAGACATTAGCGACAATTACTTTTTCTGATGGTACGGTAAAAACTGTTCCATTGTTATGCCGCGTTGATACTGAAGATGAGCTGGATTATTTACATCATGGTGGAATTTTGCAATATGTCTTGCGTAAGCTAGCCGTTTAAATACCTTTGTTTGTTGAGGAGTGTCTTTAAACTATAGAACTATAAAGTTGCAGATAAAAGATTTTGGCTTCGTTTTTTATCTCTATCTTTGAAAATTTAATTGACGTTGGCTTTGAGATTGCGCTATAAGCCATACAGTTATAAGCAACTTTATAGTTTTGCTTTTGTTAGTAGAGTTGTTATTGAGACTCATTTTACCGAGGTATTGAAAGAGAGATTATATTTATGGCGAATACACCTTCTGCTCAAAAAGCGGTGCGCAAGGTTGCAGCACGCACACAGGTTAATAGGGCCCGCCGTTCACGCGTTCGTACTTTTATGCGTAAGTTTGATGATGCTTTAGCTGGTGGCGATAAGGCGTGTGCAGAAATTGCATTTAAGAATTTTGAGCCTGAGATTATGCGTGCGGTTTCTAAGGGGGTTTTTCATAAAAATGCTGCTGCACGGAAAGTATCGCGTTTAGCTAAACGTTTGAAGGCTTTCAGCGTTTAAGCTTTTTCTTTTTTATTGGGAAACAAGCCAGTATCCGTAAGGACACTGGCTTTTTGTTTTTTGTTTCAAAAAGCTTCCATTGAAAATAAGAATCGGCAACGATTCTCTTCTTTAAAAAGGAGAGAAAGTTTATAGAGGGAGTAAGGTTATCCACAAGCTTTGTGGATTTTTACAGAGTCTTTTTTGTCAAGCATTTTATTTTTTTTTTTTTTAATCTGAAGAGATTCTTTAATTGTTAAGAAATTCGGAAAAAAAATGAGTTGAATCAATTATTTTTCTCATTCCTCATTGATATAAGCATTTTAAAAGCGTTTTTTGGGGGCTTTTGATTGTATTTTGACCTCTTGCATTTTACCTCTGCTGTTTTGTATGGTTCCTATGAGGACTAAAAAGCATGAAGGGGTCATATCAGCGCATTATCCTGTATTTTGTTGGATACAAGATGCTTTGGTTTAGGCTTTTCGAAGATTTTGTGTTGGATAGGTTTTCTGATGGTTTTTTAGTTTTCATGATTGGTATGTTTACCATTTTAGAAGGGTGGATCATATCGGTTGAGTGCAAGTAAATCTTATTGGTCATCTTTGTTAATGGGGTTGTAATGAGGCTACCCTAGGGGAGGATGAGGAATCTTATTGGGGGTAGGGCGTTTTGCCTTCGCTAGGTTTATTTTAGCTGTTTGGCAGGACAGAATTTTGTTTTTATCAGGATGAAAGATGGTGGATAAATTGAACTCTAAAGCTAGTTCCTTTAAAAGGGTTTCGGTGAACATTCTGCCGGCAGAGAATATAATAAAGAATAGGATAATGGGTGGTGAGGGGACTGTTTGTAAAAATGCTTCTATAGATCCCTCTCTTGTTTCAGAGGAGGAAGGTGCGGCGGCTTTTGTCCGTGTTATGGCACAATTAAAGGTGCAGGTTGGTGTTGAGGCTTATACCAGTTGGTTTGGTCGTGTAAAGCTTGCTGAATATAGTCATACTCTTGTAAAGCTTTCTGTTCCTACAGCTTTTTTGCGTTCATGGATTAATAATCACTATGGTTCTCTTTTGACTCATTTATGGAAGCAAGAGAATTCGGCGATTCTTCGTGTTGAAGTCATTGTTCGCGGTATGGAACGTGTTTCAAGAGAAGTCATTTGTAAAACAAGTGCACCTTCTGTTGTGTTGCAGGAGCAGGCGGCTTCATCTTTTGTTGAGAGTTGTGCAGAGCATTCAGTCAAGAGTTCTCAGACTGGGGTTTTTGGATCTCCACTTGATTCTCGCTATACTTTTGAAAGTTTTGTTGAGGGGGCTTCTAATCGTGTTGCTTT
>NZ_JBHIQG010000065.1:0-10170 GCF_042196425.1 Bartonella sp. AD328YNZD
GAGAGAGGTGAAAGAATGAATGCAGAAATGAACGAAGCTATGAATGAAGATTATAGGGTTGGTGCACCGGTATTTGAAGATGATGGGAGTTCTTTTGAGAACGATTATGAGGTCGAGACGGTTGAGAATAATGATGCGACACCTCCAGAACCGGTTGCAGAGCCCGTTGAAAAGCCTTCAGAAATCGTTCCTATAGATCGGCAACGTGCAGAACAACAAGCTCAACAAGCCCGTGAAGCGCTTGTCAAGTTTTATGAACCTCAATCTCAGACGCCAATGGTTGAAGGTGAAGGCGGACCTCCAGATCCTACACAAGACATTATTGGCTACATGGGTTGGATGGGAAAAAAGCTTCAAGAGCAAGATGCGTATATTCGTGCACAACAAGATGTTCAAAGGCAAGCTATTGAATCCCATGAATTTAATGGACATTTGAACCAGTTTTTAGAAAGTTCTGTTACATCAATTAAAGATAAATACAGTGATTTTGATGCGGCGGCAGATTTTCTTTATGAGACGCGTGCAAAGCAATTAAGTGCTTGGTCTTCTGTTTATCCGACTTATGCGCAAAAGAGCACGATAGATGCGATTATAGGGGATGAACTGCGTACGATTGTAGCGACTTGCGCCCAAAAGGGGGTTAATCCAGCAGAAGAGCTTTATAGGATAGCGCAAAATCTTGGTTATCAGAACCAAGCAGTGCAAGCCAATAATCAAGTAGCAGCGCTTCAAAGCCGGCAGAATTCTGCGAGAACCTTAACAGCATCTGGAGGAGGGGGGAGTACAGGTCCTATGACCAAAGAAACACTTGCGAATATGTCTGAGAAAGAATTCAATGCTTGGATATCAAATCCGAAGAATGAAGCCTGTTTTTATGAAATTATGGGTGCAGACCCTGATTAGGCAATAAGTTTTACAACATAATCCGCCTTGATGCGGGTTTTCCACCGGCTTAAAGCCGGTTTTTTTACAGCAAAGAAAGGTGAAATCAATGGCAACAACACATATAGGACCCCATGATCCGCAATCGGTGAAATTGTGGTCACAGAAATTAAGCAATGAAGTTTTGAAAGCGACAAAAATTGCTCCTCTGATTGGCAAAAGTTCGAACAGCATTATCCAGCTTTACAACGAAACCCATAAGAGTGCAGGGGATAGCGTTACGTTTAGTCTGCTGGTCAATCTGTTTGGGGACGGTGTCACACAAGGCGAAACCTTAGAGGGCAATGAAGAAGCGCTTCAATTTATGAATGATCGGTTGGTGATTAACGAGCTTTTACATGCAGCACGTGTAGCGAATGATGACTCGATTGACCAACAGAGAATTCTCCCGAATTTGCGTAAGAAAGCGAAAGAAGGCTTGGTTCGCTGGTATGCCAATCGTTTAAGCATCATGTTCTTTCTTCAGGTATGTGGTTATACAGCTCGTACGATCAGTGTTGATGGTCGAGAAGTGTATATTAAGCCGGTTCATTATGGCTTTAATGAAATCATGGCACCAAGCAGTGAACGGATTATCCGCCCCGATGGGAAAACCAAGGATGAAGATCTTAATGATAAAGCCAAACATAGCTTTAGTCTTAAATTGATTGATGAAGCGGTTAAACAAGCCAAACTTGCCAATCCGCAAATTTCTCCAGTCCATGTCAATGGTGATGATGTTTATGTTCTCTATTTGCATCCAACGCAAGTCATGCAATTGCGAACCAATACAGCAGTTGGTGAGTGGTTAGATATTCAAAAATCGGTTTATGCGACCTCTCGTGCAAAGAACCCAATCTTTGATGGTTCTCTTGGCATGTATAATGGTGTTGTTTTACGCGAAGCTATTCATGTCACCCATGGTGTAAACTCGACAAATAATACAGCGGTAAAGAGTGTGCGTCGTGCGGTGTTCTTAGGAGCACAGAGTTCGATTATAGGTTTTGGGAAAAATCATAGTGCAACAAATTACACCCTCAAAGAAGAATATTTTGATTATGAACGTGAATTTGGTGTAGCCGCCAAGACTTTGATAGGAATGAAGAAAACCCGTTTCCAAATGCCCAATAGTGCGCAGACAGCGCAAGATTTTGGAACGATTGTTATTCCTACCTACAGCGGTGAAGCAGCAGCGTAATTATTAAGGAGGAAAACAAGACATGGCAGATCAATTACCCCCTCCATTACAGGGAAGAAATCTTCACACCCAACAGGTGAGTTTCTTACGTTTGAATATCTCGCATAAAGAGAAGCATCTCACAGAAAAAATCGGGATATTACCCCGTGGTGCTTTGATCACGTCGATAAAAGCGTTTGTGAAGACAGCGTTTTCTGAGACGAAATTGAAGATTGGCAGCACTTATGGCGGCAATGAGTTTGGCGAAAAAGATATCAAAGCCCAAAATACGCAAGATTTTACACCAACAGACCAAAAGGTTTTTACTCCAGAGGATAAAGAAATGACCCTTTATGCAACAAGAGATAAAACCACTGATGCTGGTGAGTGTGTTGTGGTTGTGCAATTTGTGACAAATCATTGAGGGGATAAGACATGGCAGATTATTTACCACAGCCCTTGCAAGGGAGAAATCTTCATACGCAGCAGGTAAGCTTTTTGCGGCTTAATTTTAGCTATGAAGATAAAGAAAAGGTGATGAAGATAGGTACCCTCCCTCGTGGTGCTTTGATTACTTCAATTAAAGTGTATGTCAAGACAGCATTTTCGGACACGAAGGTAAAAATAGGCAGCACTGCTGGCGGGACTGAATTTGGGGAAGCAGAAATCAAACAGCAGGCAGTCAAAGAGGTTAAGCCTAGCAATCAAAAGGAATTTGTCCCTTATGATGAAGAACTTACTCTTTATGCTAAAGCTGATAAGACAGTCCAAGCAGGTCAAGCAAGTATAGTCGTTGAATTTGTGACCAATTGTTAAGAGAAGTCTAATGACGCGTCATTATATTCGGGTTAAGACGGGGGGACCAATACCGGCAAAACAGGATGTTTATCGTCATAGAAGAACGCTTTCGCACTTGGTGTCGGTCATTCAAGATGAGATTGATGACATAGCGGATGAGTATGTTCATCAAATCCAAGAAAGCATTTTTGCAGCCATTCGTTTTTGTGAACGGGAGACCTTTTACTTTAACGAAAGCCGTGATGTGGTGTTTGAGACACGGGCGGGACAAGGTGTTTATGATGCAAGCACTACCCGCCCTATTGAAACAGCTGTTAAAATCAAAAACGTTTATCTGAGTTCTGATCAACATCATAAGTTTGCATTGGAGTGTAAGGATCATGTTTCTTTAGAGCCTTTGTTATCATCAGAGCAGCAAGGAACGCCGGTTTGTTACAGTTATTTTGATAGGAAATTACATCTTTATCCCACGCCGGATAGAGCCTATCAGATTCAACTCATTCTCTCTCCATTGCGTTTATCAGATATAGAGAGTGTTGATGAGGAGCATCCATGGTTTGTGCACGCGTTTGATTTGATTAAGGCGCGTGCAAAATACGAACTTTACAAGAATATCTTGAAAGACCCCGATTGTGCAACGGCAGCTTACAATGACTTTAACGAGCAATTGCATGAATTGCGTACAGAGACGTCTCAACGTCATAACGTCACGCGAATAATACCGACGGATTTTTAAGATGGTTTATTTTCCAATCGCTGATTACAGACCAGATGTTGCGATCGTTAACGGTAGCTTTACGGATACACTTGTGAATGTTTTACCGGCAGATGGCGGTTACATACCCATGCCTAGTGCAATGGTTGTGTCTCATCCTTTAGAAGAAAAGCCTTTGGGTTCAATAGCGTTTAGAAGTGGCAATGGTGTTAAGATAATCGTAGGAGGCAAGCAAAAGCTTTACAGTTATGATAGTCAAACGAAGGGTTGGAAGGATATAAGCCAAAGTGGTGTGACCTATCAAGCGCATGAGGATAATCGATGGTCGTTCGCCTTGTTTGGCGAAGCCATTATTGCGGTAAACAAAAATGATAAACCGCAAGTTTTCAAGGTTCGTAGTTCTGAACGGTTTGAAGATTTAGGAGGCAATCCCCCGAAAGCAGGATTGGTCAAGGTTTGGGGTGATTTTGTTTGTTTGATGCAATTGACAGATCATCCCAATCGCATCCATTGGTCGGGTTTGAATGATGCAACTCATTGGACGGTAGGTGATAAAGATTGTTATTATCATAATTTTAATGATGGAGAATATGTTCAAGGGGCAACGGAATCGAGCAATCCCCTCGTTTTTTTGCGTTCTGCTATTTATGCTGGTTGTTTTACGCTAGGCTCTAAAGTCCCCTTTATTTTTCAAAAGCTTCAAGACAAGCGTGGATCCCGCAGTGCAGCCTCTATAGCGTGTCGTGGGAGTGATGCTTTTTTTGCTGGTGATGGTGGCTTTTATCAGATCAGTGCTGATGGTCAACTTTTGCCGATAGGCTTTGAGAAAGTTGATAGAACGGTTTTTAAAACTTTTGATAAATTTGCTCTTGATGAGATGCAAGGAGTGATAGATCCCATTGATAACCGGATTTACTGGTCCTTAAAAAGAGGCAATAACGAGCAAACGACCTTTGTCTATGATTGGGGCTTGCAGAAATGGTCGACGCTACAGGGAAAACCTTTCACGTTGTTTCCAGTATTTACGACAGGTTATACTTTAGAACAGTTAGATGAGATCTCGATCAATCTTGAGACATTACCGGCTTCTTTAGACAGCCCTCGTTGGCAAAGTGGCGCCCCCATGCTTGGTGCTTTTGATGATGAAAATAGGCTTGTTATGTTTACGGGAGCACCGATGGAGGCAACGGTTGTTTCGCAAGAATTGGGAGCACCAGATGGAAGTTTTAACTTTATCACGAAAATGTTTGCCGAAGTTGATACGACGCAAGGTCTTTTAAGCATAGGGGAACGTCGGCTTCGTAATGATCAGACGCCGATCACATGGCACAAGGAGAGGGTGTGTTCTTATCTTACGGGTGCTTATCATGGTCGTTCGCGCAATCGTTATCACCGCTTTAAATTGCGTATTCCTGAAGGCGTTCATTGGAACCATATCACAGGGTTTAATGTGGATTTACGTCCTTTAGGCAGAGGGTAATGGCAAAAGTTTTTTTGACCACGTCTTGGGATGTGGAGCGTATAGCGCCTTATCTGGAAGACATCATTGAATCTTTTAGAGAGTATGTGGAACGTTTTAAACATGAAATCACGTTGCAAGAGCTCCTTGAAGCGATTTGCAGTGGCAAGAAACAGTTATGGCTTGTTTTGGATGATGACGAGCGCTTTTTAGCGGCATTCACGACCCAGATACAGCAGACAGTTTTAGGAAAGAAGCGCGCTCTGATTTGTGAATGTAGTGGCAAGGGCGTTCTTGATCAAGTTGATAATTTGACATTTGTAGAGGATTGGGCGCGTGAGAATGGGGCTTCTGAAATGGAGATTTTGGGTCGCTTGGGATGGAAACGTGCACTGAACAAACAAGGTTATGGCATAGGTATGCTTTATTATAGGAAGGAATTGTGACATGGGGAGCAGTAGACCAGCAACGACAGAACAGAAGCAGGTACAAACAAGCGCCCCTCCCACTTGGATGGAGAATGTATTTAAGCGTGGGGGTGCAGATGCGTATCAAATGTATGATACAGGGATGGGTGGTAATGTGTATGGAGGACCTCGTGTTGCCCCGTTAAGTTATCAAACGCGCTATGGAATTGGTGGTCTTGGAAGTATTCCTCATCATTATCAAAATCGCTCTTTGATGAATACAATCTATAATCCAACGTCGGCAGCCATGAATCTTCGACATATAGCTTCTGGTGGTATGATGGGAGAAAATTCGTATTTCAAACAAGCACTTCAAGAAGCATTAGATGATTCAGACACTCAAATTAACCGATATTTCTCAGGGATTGGTCGTTATGCAACTCCTGATCATAGAGAGGAAATGCGGAAAGGAAGAGATTCTATATACGCTCGTGCTATGTCAGAGCAATTTAATCGTGATGCAGACCGCATGATGCAAGCCAATGCCATGATAGACCAAGCCAATCAAAATCAATTGGGCGCCTCAAATAACTTCTTACAGGGTTATGGGAATGCCTATTCCAATGCCATACAAGGTGGAGGTGTGCTTGATGCCCACAATCAACGCCTTGTTGATACCAATAGAGAACGTTGGCTGGAACAAGACAATAGCGGTTGGAATAGGTTGAATATGCTTATGAACGCCGGTCATGGCTTCGCAAGAAATTACGGTACGACGACGAATAATATGTCAGAATCTAAGATGCATGGTAACGACCCTTGGAAGAACGCTATAGGGATTTTAGCTGGTATTTCTGGTTTTGCAGGAAAAAAGTGAGGTAGTTATGCAAAATAGTAACGATAACATTTTATCAAGACTTCTTAAGTCTATGCATGTAATGAGCCAATATGTACCACGTATACGTTTCAACGATCTAGAAGACGCCAAACAACAGGCAAATAATTTACCTTATTTAACCCCTTCTTCCCCTATAGCAACTTTTGGTTCACAATCAAATCCTTTAGGTTTAGCTAAAAATACTTCACCTTTACCAGATGTAAGTTCGTCTTTAAGATCGGCAGGCAGAAAATCAGATGTACCGTCTTCAGTTCCTTCTTTACCAGTAGCGACCTTTGGTTCACAACCAAACCCTTTAGATTTATCGAAGGATATGGAACCTTTGCCTAATGCAATTGAAACTTCAGATTTGGCATCATTGCAACCAAAGCGGTCTCAGTTACCCGAACCGATTTCACCTGTAGAACCACAGCAGTTTGCACAGCCACAACAGAGTACTGTTCCTCACCAAGATGCTGGTTCTCAACAGAGTTTTTGGGATTACTTGCGTAGTCCTGAGTTTTTACAAAGATTATCAGATTATGGGATTGGTTATGCATTATCAGATGGAACGATAGCACAAAGTTTAGCGAATGCAGCTATGAATCTTCGTCGTGGTGATATGGAAAGAGAAAAAAGAGGGCAGGTTAACCAGACTGTCGAGTATCTAAAGTCCAAAGGCTATAGTGAAGAAGAAGCTGCTATTATGGCAAGGAATCCTCAAATGCTTAGTGCGATGCTAACAAATTCTGATAAACCTAGACTTTCTCCCGACTATCATCTCGTTTTCAATCATAAGACTGGAGAGTGGGAAGCAAAGGTTATCAAGGGTTCTAAGGCATATGATGATATACAAAAGCGTGAGCAGTTGAAAAAATTACAAATAGTAGACGCTAAAATTATGAGAGAGAGTACATCACAAACGATAAAGGAAGCGCTCGATATACTTAAGAAAAATCCTAAAGCATCCACTGGTGCAATTGGTCAATTTTTACAGTATTTGTGGGACACACCCGCATCACGATTGAAAGATCATCTAGAATCTATCAGAGGTGGAGCGATGCTCCATAGATTAGATAGGATTAAAGCTCTTTCACCGAATGGTGCTTCTGGATTGGGTCAATTAACTGAGAAGGAAGGTATTAAATTAGAAAATGTTTATTCTGCTTTGCAACAGAGTTTGTCTCCTAAAGAGCTCATAAAGAATTTGCAACGTTTACAAGAGATTTATAACAAAGCAACAGATGCACAATTAGCTATTTTGATTAATGATAACATAACAGCTGCGGATGTGGATGAAGCATTTGGAAGTCTCGCACAGCATTCTATAGATTCGCCAACTCTTACGGGAAAGTATGCAGGTGTATCGTTCATTACTACAAATGAAGAGGTACAAAAACTTCCTAAAGGATCAAAATTTGCCGTTCGTACTCACGACGGGATAAGGATTTATGAAAGGTAAGTTGTATGACGTCTTCTCTAAAAAAACACAGTAACCAGATACCGAATTGGCTTAAAAAATATAAATTAATTGATACTATTCCAAATACTTCAAATGCTACGGATTTGGGTGACAATAAAACTCAACCTATACCGGATTGGCTAACAAAATACAAATTAATTGACACCATTCCGAATACTTCATCTTTTGTAGCAGTTGAAGATAATCAAGTACAACAACCTACAACAGATGATTTTTCATTTGATGATAAAGATCTTACGTGGTGGGATGCTGTTAGAAGCCATGGTATATCTGGTCTCACGGCAGGTTATAGTGATGAGATACAAGCGGCGAATGAAGCAGGTTTTACGGATTATTGGCGTGGTGATAAGAAAGCAGTAGAGGTTTATAACAGAAGAGTAGCCAAGGAACGCGCTTACCAAAAAGCCTTGGAAGAGAAATATCCATGGTTGTCTTCTGGTGCTTATATTGCTGGTTCGATTTTACCAACAGCACTTTCACTTGTCCCTGCGCTTAGATTTTTGAAAGTAGGTACTGCGGCATCAACATTTGGAAATCTTGGTAAGGCGGCAGTTTTAGGAGCAGGTTCTGGCGCTTTGCATGGTTCTGGTGCGGGAGATGGTCTTTATGATCGCCTTGCTTCGGCAGGGATTGGTGGTGGGATTGGAGCAGTTGCTGGTCCTGTTGGTTCTCTTGCTGGTACCGTTGTTTCTTCAGGATTGAATAAAGCGTTAAGAAGCATGCAAACAGCGCCTTTTGTAAGAAGGCATTTTAATCCTGCTCATAAGGAAGTTCAAACTAAAGTAGTCAGAGAAGTTGCAAAAACATTATATGATGATGGTGTTGAGAATGTTGCGGAGCGTCTTACAAGTGCGCCACGCCATGCATTTTTGACAGATATCAGTCCAAATTTAGAAGTATCCCTTGCGAATATGGGAACAACAAATACGCGTGTTTCTGAACTTTTGAAAAGAGCCCATGAAGGACGGATGCAGGGAGCAGTTCAGCGCCTTGGTCAATCGGCAGATGAAAACATTACACCTCTTCAAGATACAAAAGTTTTAAAAAGGTTGCTTAAAGAGCAAGGGGAAGAAGCACATGGTCCTCTCTATGCACAAGCCTATCGTACTCCAATAGAAAAAAGATATTATCCAGCTCTTAATAGGCTTTTTAAACAAGAAGGATTTCAAGACGCTCTTAAGCACGCTGTCAAAAAGTTAGAAAGAGACCCCCGCACAGCAATACCTCAACGATTCTATGCAAAAGAGTTTAGCCATATCAATTATAAACCTACAATGGAGTTACTAGATCGAAGCAAGAAATCCCTTGATGTTTTAATCAGAATGAATCGAAAGCTTGGTGATGAAGAAGGGGCTTCTACATATCAAATTTTGAAGAACAATTTGGTAAAAATAACGGATAAAATTTCCCCTACTTATAAAGCAGCTCGGAGTAGCGCAGCAAAATACAAAGGCTTTGCAGAAGCTATAAGCCAAGGCAAAAAAATTGCAGAAAGAGATGTATCTGGAGAGGGGATTGCAGAAGGTCTTCGTAAAGGAGCTATGCCGGATGGTCTCAATACTTATCGCGTAGGGATACGAGATTATATTGATGACGTATTAGAAAAAACCCGCCCTGTTAATACACTTTCGAATATTTTACAAACGGGTAGCGTGTCTAAAAATCTTAGCAGGTCTTTAAATCCTAAAAACATTAAAGCGTTTAGGAAAGCTGTAGATGATGAAAAAATCTATGAAGATGCGGCGCAAAGAGCACTAAAGCCATTTCAAGGAACGCCAGAGGCTTCTCCTTTAACAGGTGTTCATATTCCGTATGGAAAAGTTAGTACAGCACGTGCTGGGGCAAAAATTACTCAAAATATTTTATCTGATACGATTAGAAAATTGCCTCAAAAAGAGAGACAAATATTTGAACGGGATATAGCAAAGTTAGCAACTTTTGGCGTTAAGGGTATGAACCAGCAGGAAGTTGCTCAAATGGTACAAAGATTTATACGATTACATAAAGCAGGAATTGGTAATGAACGTTTCTGGCACTTTGTTTCTTCGGCACTGATGGGAGAAGTGGGCAGATTTGCAAGGAGCAAAATCTATGGCTAGATATAACCCTTCAGTTGATCAAGCGATACGGCAGACGGCAGCGCGATATGGTTTGCCCGAAAGCTATTTATACCGTGTTGCGCAAGTGGAAAGTGGCGGCAATCCGAATGCAAGAAATCCCCGTTCTTCGGCGGGTGGGTTGTATCAATTTATAGACAGCACAGCCAAACAATATGGTTTGCAAGACCGTTTTGACCCCATGCAAGCGGCAGATGCCATGGGGCGCTTGACGCT
>NZ_JBHIQG010000066.1:0-10169 GCF_042196425.1 Bartonella sp. AD328YNZD
TCCTCAGTTTCTGCGGAAACAAAATGAAAGCGACTTGGTAATGTAATCATTTAGAAATTATCCTGATACTTACAGTTCATATTGTAACTTATTTTTTGAAAGTTTTGAAGTTGTAATAAAAGCTCTTTTAATAATAAAACGAGTGTTGAAGACAAAAAGAGAAACTCTTTCGAGATGAAGTATCATTGTAGGAAAATAAAAGAGGTGCATAGTTAGATAATTTACAAACAAGTATTTTTTTTATTAGAATGGTAATTTAGCATTGAAGCTAAGAGGATGATTAGTTAAAAGATCACAACTGGTTTTAATAATCGGTTTTAAGCACCCGTAGCTCAGCTGGATAGAGCGCTGCCCTCCGAAGGCAGAGGTCACAGATTCGAATTCTGTCGGGTGCACCAAACTTTTCAATTTCATATCATCCTAAATAACAACATTCTCCAAAAAAAGCAGATTTCCTCTTTATGAAAATGGTCATTTGAGTTGTTCATTAAGTTTTTTAGCGAATAAGTAAATGATTTTAAGAGAAGTAAAATTTTACAGTTGCGTATATAATTTTTTGCTTAGTCATTTTGAACATCGAGATAAAAAAGCAAGATTATCTAAATGTGCTTTCAATTTAACTATAAATATTTATAATATAAAAATACATATTAATTCAATATGTTATTGTACAACTGATCTGGCGATGTTGATAGTAGATCGCTAAATATATTGTTCTGGTCATTAAAATAAATAGCTAAATTTGCTTTTTTTCTATTTTGGGAGTTAAAGGCTGTTATGGTGATATGGAACGCAGATGAGGAATATCACCAGTTAAAGGAGTAATAAGGGGGAAAGACAACCATCAAGGTTTGAATTGTTTCAAAATACTGTATTCGATATGGTTTTGATATGGGTATCTGGTGATTTCTCTATACACCAATATTGCCAGTTATGTTGGATGAGGGATTGTTTAGCTTTAATCAACTTTCTTATATCCCGAACGCTAATTATGGTGGTTATTTAGTTGGGAGTATATTCTTTACGTTTGGCAGTAATTGGGATTATATCTTTTGCTCCTCGCATACTATCTTGTGCAGCTATAGTAATGAGTGCACTTAATTATTTCCATGGCGTTAACACTTAGTCCTTTTGATCCGTTTTGCTGTTGGTGAATGATGGTTTTAGGTTCTATTATGGTCATGCAGCATAGCCATAATGGGCGGATTATTTCTTCGCTTTATGCAGGTGTAGGAGTTGGTATTCTCCTAGGTAATGAATATGTTATTATTAGCTTGAATATGACAACTATATCACAAAAACACCTCCGTTATTTTTTCCATTGCAAATGAAACCGCTCCTGTTAATAAGAAAAAATCATCCCAAAATATGAATTGACCAATCAAATAGATTTCGTGACTGGTCATATATCTTATATCGCATTCGTGCTTTAAACGATTTTGGTGATGTAAAAAAGGCGATCTAGATGCTTTTATTGAAAATGAAAGCAATCTCTCTCATGATGGTAATTGCTGGGTTGCTGATAATGTCTGTGTTGTAAAATCTGGTTGTGTTTATAAAAATATAAGGGGCTATGGCAATGCTGCCATTGGTGGCTATGTGTAATGGCAATACCTTTATATGTGATAAAACCCATGTGTATTTTGGTGTTCATGTTTATGACAATGCTCATCTTTCTTATAACGTATGAGTTTATCATTATGCGCGGGTTTATGGGAATGAAAAATTATCCGGTAGAGCACGTATTCATAACACTGCCGCGGTTTATGATCATGCGGTTGTTAGGCAAGGTTTACGGCAATGCTAGCGTGGGGTGTCATACTAAGGTCTACGGTTCTGTTTATGGCAATGCCAAGATCTCCTGATTATATCGTGATTAGAGGTAATGTATATGGCAATGCAAGAATAAAAAGACATAGCGATTTATATTCGGTTCCCATAAATTGTGAGGTTTATGAAAGTGATGATGTTATCAAGATTGATAAACAGAATAAATGACAGACGTGGAGGGTGCTTCTTTGATGGTTAAAACGCATCATAAAAGAAAGCTGTGCCAATTGATATGACGCTGCTTTTAAATAGAGGTACTACAGATCATACAAAAGAAATCAATAATGAATGCATATATACAAAACGTATCATATTGCAAACGCTCTATTCTATTGATTAAAACTGATCAATGGGAACGTAAATGATAGGTATAATATTTAATCACTCATTTGAATTACAGAACCTATAAACACTTTTGTATGGCTATAAAACTTATTAAGAATAACGCTCTCATTTTTGAAGTTGTCATTTGACACAAAGTACATTATCAAAATGTCTCTTTTAAAACGTTTGGTAGGTTCATATTAAGACAATCAAGAGAAAGTGCGTATTAAGTGAATATTTGTAACAAAATCCGTTGTTTACATTTACGAACATTGGTTTTTAAAAGCAGCTTTTCAGAAGACAATAAACAACCACTTTTTATAAAATCTAAGGCTTTTAAACTGTTATAAAACCTAGGTTTCAAAGGTTTTTATAGAGATATCATTTTATGTCTCTAAACGTTTAAACTTTCATTTAGTGAGGTTCTCATAAGCGTATTTTCACTTTGCATTTAAACGTAACTTCTCTGCAAATAAGCCGGTCCATATTTGGGCTGGCAAAATTAATCAGTTCAAATTCGAGCTCGTTAACTTTAGAATAGAGCAGTCTTTAATATTGTCGCTTTTGACTCAAAATTGAGTAAAACCCCATGCCTTTGTAATATGATTGCAATCCTTTTGAAATTTATCTACTTATCTTTGTCTTAATAAGTATCCTCAAATTTGAGGGGACTTCATTTGGTTTCGTATTTTTAAACTGTAACTTTTAAAACGTTTTTTGCTTGTTTGCCTGCGTTATATCATTAAAAATCTTTTGACTTCTAAGACATAACATTATTAATTTCATTACCTGCTGTGATGATATTATCTATATAATGTCTGCTTATTATTGACTAACTTTTTAGTAAGCAGCGCTTTAAAATCGACTTGTCTTTAAATCCTTTTATGTGTCCTTAATGAATTAAAACCTATTCTATGATAGTTTCAAATGACTGTTTCTTTTAAGGTTTAGCTCAAAAAAAGAGTAAACCCCATACCATTTTTTAAACGCATGCAATTTATATTATCGATTATTTCAAACAATTACGTTTTTAATAATGCGATTTGTGTGTGATAAAAACGTATCATAAAATTTATGAACTGTTATAAATGATAGCTGCGTTTCACTTCATTTGAATGTTTACATGCGTTATAACATTTGCATCATGATTTGCTTTTTATGGTCTATCCATACATGGTAATTGTTTATGAAAAATGGTTAATTAAATCACGTATAAAAGTGTAGATTTTAAATGGGATTTATATAAAATAATTGCACACAATCTATTGACTTTATTATATTTTTTTATGAATTAAGATTCCATCTCGTTTAGACGTTGCAAAAGAAATCACCAAAGACCTTATTGATAAGATTCTTCTCGTACACGGCGTTATCACTTTTGTTTGCAAAAATCTGCTTCGCTTTTGACTTTGATATGGATACAACCTCTTTTGAGGTAGAGCAAAGAACTTTTTAATCATGGAGAGTGCAACAGTGTTCTTCAAAAATCTTGATTGGTCTGTTGAAAAAATTAAAGAGGTAGATAATTATTCCGCACGTTATCAACTACCAGATTGTGAAGTACAAATTCTTTATAATGACGCAATTATCAAAGATTATTCGCAATTTGATGTTGGAGTTTCGATTAGTACTGGTATTTTAGCTGCTGCCTGCATGGTAATTGATCCCTATCAATTACCAGCATTTACAAGATCTACAACTTGATTTTGATAAAAAGGGATTGAGAATTTGTGAAGAAGAAATATATGCAGATTAGTTGGAATTAAGCTTGATTATATCTTGAAATGGGCGATGGAAAAAATAGATCTTCATAAATGCTTTTATTCCAGATATGGAGTACCACTTTGGCGAAAGAGTGAAGTTGGAGGCACATAAGGTTATCAAGGTAGATGATGCAGATTATAGCTTACTTCATATTGGTGCAGTGGCTTTATTGGGTGATGTTGCACCCTTACAATCTTATTATCAAAGTTTCAGTGCAGAGGATCATTTAGGCTTTGATGAAAACACCCAACAGATTCATCTGGAACGTGCATTGGCTTTAGCCAAAGAAGCAGTGAAATCTAAGCAGCTCAGCTACGCTTTAATTAAAAAAGTAGCAAAAAATATGAGTCATCTAGAAGAAAAACAAAGTTCTTAATAAGGGTTTTCCAGAGAGGTGGAGTTTCATTCTTGGAAGGAAAAAAAATAGCTACATTTATCGAAACAAAAGATAAGGAATAGCTCCTTAAGAAATATCAAGAAGATCTAAAAAGATTATAGGAGCCAGAGTCTGTTTTAAAGCTGCCATCATCAGTTGAGTGAATTCAACAATGGTTGAATTTTATCCATTGGCGGAAATCTGATGTTTGAAAGAGGCTTTCTTGATGTGAAGGTAATATCATAATAAAAAATTATTATAAATCAATATGTTGTATATATTCATTGTTTTGAGATTAATGACCATTGACAAATAATTTTACACCATTTTCTCTCTTCCAGCTTTTCGTCAATCATCAATGAAAATTTTTTATAATGGAAAGTTCATTGATAATATAACTTTTGTATGTCATTATTTTACGCTTTAAAAAATATAAAAATAATGAAATGCAATTGAGTTATCAACTGCTTATTCTTTTCAATTTTTAATCATAAAAAAATCTTTTTATTCATTTTTCTTATAAAAAGAATTAGCTTTTTTCTGGTGATACAAGCGGAGAAATAAGGATTTTAGATATGTTTCTGCGTTCCATTTCAATCACTTTAAAGTGTAAACCGTCAGTTTCAAAACTTTCTCCCTCATTTGGTAAATGACCAAACTGCCAAAGCATAAAGCCTGCCAGAGTCGTATAACGATCTGCTTCATCCACAAGGTTACGCCCAAGATAACCACTTAAACGGCGGATATCAGCGTATCCCTCAACAAGAAGACTGCCATTTTCAAGTTGTTCTGCGATCATGAGTTCTTCATCGTCATCAGGAAAGTCTCCTGCAATAGCTTCAAGAATATCGGTTGGTGTTGCAATTCCTTCAAAAGATCCATGCTCATCAACAATAATTGCAAGCTGAATCGAAGAATGACGTAATTGCTCCATCAATCGTAAAACACTTGTGTTTTCATGAACAACGAGGGGTTCTCGCATAGCTTTTTTCCAATTAATCTTTTTTCCCTCAGCCAAATTCAAAAGAAGATCTTTTGTCAATGCAACGCCAACAAATTCATCCACTTTTTCACGCGCAAGAATTAAGCGGCTATGTTTAAACTTTTGTAATTCTTCACGCATTTCATTTTCATCAGCATTTAAATCTAACCACTCAATCTCATTACGCGGCGACATGATAGAGCGAACAGGGCGATCAGCTAAATCGAGAACACCACGAATCATTTCCTTTTCTTCTGGTCTAAACAACTCAGAAGCTGCGGCCTGTTCAGCAATAACATCTACAGTCTCAGCAAGGTGATTATCTTTGCTTCCTCCTCCTAAGAGCCTCAAAACAGCATCAGCTGTTCTACTGCGTAGATCATTCGTTTTAATCATTTTTTCACGGTTACGACGTCCAATTTGATTAAAAGCTTCGATGAGAACAGAAAAACCAATAGCAGCATACAAATACCCTTTTGGAATATGAAAACCAAATCCTTCAACAATGAGAGTAAAACCAATCATCATCAAAAAACCAAGACAAAGGATTACAATAGTGGGATGACGATTAATAAAACGCATAAGAGCACCAGATCCGCACATCATTACTCCCATAGCAGCTATGACTGCGATATACATAACTGCTGCCTGCTCTTTTGCAATCATACCTGTTGCGGTAATAATACTGTCTAGTGAAAAAACGGCATCCAGCACCACGACTTGGACGATTACTTGCCAAAAAACAGCATAACCAACACCTGTTTTTCTTTCATGTGATACTCCTTCTAACCTTTCATGTAATTCTAGCGTTCCCTTTGCGAGCAAAAAGGCTCCACCACCGATTAAAATAAAGCTATGCCAACTAAATACAAAAGATGAAAGTGAAAGAATTACCCTATCGAGTCTCATAACCCATCCAATAACGGTAAGAAGGAAAAGCCGCATAATTAATGCTAAAGTAAGACCTATAAAGCGTGCGCGGTCACGCAAATGCAGTGGCAATTTTTCAGCTAAAATTGCAATAAAGATAAGGTTATCTATTCCTAAAACAATTTCGAGAAAAACCAGCGTGATCAAACCAAACCACGCATGGGGATCAGTGATCCATTCCATCATTCCTTACCTTTTAGAAGCTTAAAAGCGCGCGATTGACAAAAAAAATTCATAGGCTTTTATTCGTATATTGGATCATGAACATTGAATGTAAAAAACTTATATTCAAAGAAAAAAACAGCACAATATTGCTTGAATGCATGTGATTGTTGATAAAACAAAACGATGCCCCATCCCGCTTACAACCACAAGAAGGTTCCTCTAATTTTCGCTCGGGCATTATGCTCGATAATCCTCTAACTATAGGTTCTGTATAACAATCAGAACATTTATTTATAAAGCTTCTTATAATGGGTTTATTTTTATATAAGATCAAGTGGTGAATATCATATTTTTAACCTTACAGACAATGAGTTTATATAACAAACAACAAAACATCTGGACATCTATCCTTAGGAGCGTTATAGAAACGCTCATTCTCGTCTTTTGAGAAGCTTATGGGTGATTAGCTCAGTCGGTAGAGCAGCTGACTCTTAATCAGCGGGTCGTGGGTTCGATCCCCTCATCACCCACCATTTTATTTTATACCGTAAATAACTTATTGATTGGGTAATTTTTTTAAGGTACGAGTTGCTAAATAAAATTGGGCAGTAGGATTTCCCCATATCTGTTTGTTTAAAAAAAGATTGTTGATATAGCTTAGTCATCGGTTTTTGTACTTTTTAGGGGTCTCAAAGAACTTTCAAAGGACATTTAAAGATTTTTTAATGCGTATTGTTTCTTTTTTTTAAGTTGCAATTGGTAAGGAGAAGCTTCTTACCGACAATTGTTTTATTTAAAGGAGTATAGAAATCAACAGTTTTCACTTCTTTTAATATAAATTGATTAAAATTTTTTTGGATTTTTAGCATATTGTTTAAAGAAAGAAGCAACTTTACACTTTAGTTGTGTCAGCAGCGTGGATATTTTTTGATAACTCTCCCGCTTAAACAAAAAACTTCTGTAATAATCATCAGTATTCCAAGAGGGTAAATAAAGATAAAATGAAGTATTTAGCTGGACATACAAGGAATAAAATTATATCAGTTTAATTGTTTAAAGCTAATACCTGTTAAACGAAAGACAATAAACTTTAATGAGGCTTAAAGTTTTAAAATATTAAGCTGTGTGGTTACGCTATGCTGCCTTTCCGTTAGCTAAACCTCTAAAAATATAAATATTAAGAAAGCTACTTAGATTCATTATAATATATTGATTTATAAAGAATTGATTATTCTTTGTTTGAAAAAACTTTACTATCATAAACTTCATTTGTACATCATAAATGGGATTATAAATGGGATTAACGTGTGGATAAAGACTATTGAAGAAAAGCATAAAAATAATTCTTATTAATGTTCTTAAGTGCTAAAAGTTATCATAACATTGGAAAAATAGTATAATGGTGCAGGCTTGATCTTTTATTAAGTATAAAGTTGATGGTGCAACAATAGCTTTACTATTATACCATTTACGGGTATTGTTGTGTAATGGAGAAGAGCGTTGAGAGAGGTTTCTTAAAAAAGATATGTAAACTGGCAACACGGTGGTGTTTTGTTCTTTTATAGGTACACAAAAAAGAAGTCATTGATAGCCTTTTATTTATTCCGGTGGTGTTTTGGGGGCTCTTTTCCAATATTGTCGCGCCTCAAAAATGACGACCACAAATAATGAAAGGATGAGCGGTATAATCAAATAAAACATTCTAAAGACAATAAGCGCTGCAATAACATCAGTTGGATTTATATTGGGCATGCCTGTTATGAAGAGAGCTTCAAGAACTCCTACTCCTCCTGCTGGAGCATTAGAGAGAAGAGTTATCGTAAAAGATGCTAGAAAAACACCAAGAACAGAGATAAAATGAATATCTGCGTTATGTGGGAGAACAGCATATATAATTCCTGCTGCTCCTAAAAGCTCTAGAGGGCTAATGAGAAGCTGTTGAATAACAATTTTCAGCCGTGGATAGGAAAGTTGAATTTTCTTACCCAAGCGTAAGGGTTTTAACTGAAGCCAGCTGCCAAACGTATAAAGTGCTATACAGCTGAGTAAAATTGCTCCAGCCGTTGTTCCGAGCCATTCAGGAAGTTCTTTATGAATGAGGGTGATAATTTCGGGTTGCAGCACCAAAACGATTCCCAAAAGCAAGATTGTGCCGATTACAAAAGTAAAAGAGCAAAAACCTACTAATATTGCGATTTCTGTTCCGTTTAATCCTTTCATTTTATAGGCGCGATAGCGTACAACGGCACCAGAAAAAACTGAAGCACCGATATTGTGTGAAAGAGCGTAGGTTGTAAATGAACATATAGCGATAAAAATCCAAGAAATTTTATGGCCTAGATGTTGCAAGGCAATTCGATCATATCCAGCAAGAGCAGCATAAGCTAGGAGAGAACATAAACAGGCTAATAACCAGTGCTGTGCATTTAAATTGTTCAAACGCTCCAATACATCTCCAAATGAAATGGCAGAGAGCTTCATGTAAAGAATTCGAATAGATACCAGCATTGCTAAGATACCAATCAATGGCCATATAAATTGCTTTATTTTCACGATTCTGTATCCATTTTATGTTTTCTGTAAATTTTCATGATTGAGCATATTCCTTACAGATCTTCGTTCTGTTATATACTCTATAATGCCATTGGCAATTTCTTCATCATCTGTTACTACAACATCAGCACCTAAATCAATGAGATATGTTGTTTCTGTATCGGATAATGCATGTGTGATTATCTGGATATCTTTCTTCATATCACGGATATTCACGATACATTCTCCTACTTCAATGGTACTTCGCATTGTAATAACAACTTTATGTGCATTATTTATATTTGCTGCGTTTATTATTTCTTGTTGAATGATATTGCCACAAATAGCCTCAAAGCCATCTGCAATCGCTTTATCAGAGAGGCGTTTTGATTCTTCTACGATCACTATAGGTTCACCTCTATTCATTAAAGATAATGCAACATACTTACCGATACGACCATAGCCAATAATTACGATATGGTTATTTTTTAAGGTCATCGGTAAAAAATCTTGGTCAGGATCTTGTGGATCAATATCAATAATTGTTTGGGTATTTTGTGAGGATACAGAATTTTTTTCTAGACGTTTTTTAATTTTATTACAGGCAATGAAAACAAGAGGGTTGAGCAAAATAGAAAAAATTGCTCCTCCAAGAATTAAATCATGAGCGTCATTGTTTAAAAGTCCTAAGCTTAAACTTAAACCAGCAAGGATAAAGGAAAATTCTCCGATTTGGGCAAGGCTTGCAGAAATAGTCAAAGCTGTTGCATTAGAATAGCGAAAAGCCTTAACGATGAAAAAGGTAACAGCAGATTTTCCGATTACGATAATGAATAAGGTTGCTAAGAGTGGGAAAAAATGAGTCAAGAGTTTCTCTGGGTCAAATAACATACCTACAGAAACAAAAAAGAGAACAGAAAAAGCATCGCGCAGTGGTAAAGATTCTTCCGCAGCACGGTGGCTTAATTCTGATTCGCTCATGACCATACCAGCAAAAAAAGCACCAAGAGAAAGAGAAACTCCAAATAAATGAGCGGCTCCGAAAGCTACTCCTAATGCAATAGCAAAGACGCTAAGACGAAATAATTCACGTGATCCCGATTGTGCGCTCATTTTTAAAAGCCATGGGATAACGCGTCGCCCAATGACAAGCATAAGTGCGATAAATACAATCACTTTCAGGATGGTGAGACCAAAAATACCCCAAATACTTAAATCTAACCATTGAACAAGAGGATCCAACGCTTCTTTTTTTGTATTGCTGAG
>NZ_JBHIQG010000067.1:0-1355 GCF_042196425.1 Bartonella sp. AD328YNZD
TGGTTTGATTTGAATGAGCTGTTGACTTATGGGGCTTTTACCTATCCATTTGCTTTTCTGATTAATGATTTGACCAATCGTTTTTATGGTCCATCTGCTGCGCGGCGTGTGGTTTATGCTGGTTTTTTTGCGGGTGTCTTTGTTTCTTGGGTATTGGCGACCCCACGGCTTGCAATTGCCTCTAGTCTGGCATTTTTATTTGGGCAACTCCTTGATATTATTGTTTTTACTCCGTTGCGACGTAAAACATGGTGGAAAGCACCTTTAGCAGCAGCATTGGTTGGTTCGGCTTTGGATACAGTGCTGTTTTTTTCTCTTGCTTTTTCTAGCTTTTTTGCCGTTCTTGATAGGATAACAGGCTATGCTGATAGTTCTCTAGTGGAGAGTACTGTTTTGGGAGGGATAGGCATGCCAGTTTGGCTCTCACTTGCTTTTGGTGATTTTTCGGTAAAAATTGTTATGAGCCTGTTGATGTTGATTCCTTATGGGACAATTCTTAACATTATAAAGCTTCCTCTTTATCGAGGGCATTCAAAGGATGCTTCCTCTTTTGTTTGTAACAAATAATAGTCTTTTTGTTTTCCTGAAGCCAAGAAAATTGTACGCTATATTTAGTATGGCAAGTTATTTATAATGATACTTTATCATTTACCAACTTAAGTAAGAACTCTAACACAAAATACTTTTCTTCTTTCAAAACTCTCTTGTGAGGAAGAAATAGAGTCATTTGTTTGTATCTCACAAGAAGGCAATGTGAATAAAATTGTTTGAGAAGGGGCTAAATATACTTTTTACGAGCGGTTTAAGGTGAAAAAAATTATAACTTATTTTCATTAATAGATTAAAATGATAATTATGTTTTTCATTTGAGTGAAAAAGTCCAATATCATAAACTTTTACGCGTTTTAAATACTCTTATTATTGAGTGAATAAAAATTATTTATTTGTCTATGTTACAAGAGAAATTGGCGTGGAGACAACGCCATTTGAAAAGGAAATACTTCTTATGAAGAGCTTTAATGCAATAAAAGTGCAATATTAGACGCTGGAAGTATACTGATTGACCTTAAAATATTGGAAGCTTGAAAATAGGTTTCTGCTGTTGGCTTTTTGCTTGTAAAGCGTAAAGGATGATTCCGGATTCTACATTATGCTATATATGGGTACTGTCGTGAAATCGGCTTGGAAGCAAGGAAGAATGTAAGAGTGCGGATAAGATATATAATGGTGTGTGCTTTTTTCGTGAATGAAGCAATATTCTTTTTTTCGTGTTTTTCTTATATTTTATGTGAGTAAAGGTTTTTGCTTTTATTAATGAGATGGGAGCTTATGTTGATCATTCACTCGTGGAGAGT
>NZ_JBHIQG010000067.1:1455-10144 GCF_042196425.1 Bartonella sp. AD328YNZD
CATTTTAAAGCTATGTCTAGTGGAGATATTTTTCTATATACGTGTATTTCAATATTTAAATATAACGAAATAACACAAGATCGAGACAAAAACGGGTGATTATTCAGTCTTTTAATTTGAAAGGCACTTTGGGATATGGACGTAAATGGAGAATTCCAAGTAAAACTTATCCGTTGCAATAAAACCGGAAAGTAAAAACAAACTCATTATAATTTTTGAAGATGGTTGGAGCATTTCTTTTAGAATTCATAATGCATCCAGTAAAGTAGAAGCCTTCCTTAAAGTTTGATATTCAATTTGTGGGATTATCTTCTCAGGTTTTTAGCCATAAAATTCCGATGGTTTAATGATAGAAATAATTTTTTAAAATGTAATCGTTGTTGATTCAAGGAAGGCTTATTTCTTATAACTATGAGGACTTTTATCACTAAAAAGTACTTCTAATTGTTTTGTTATAGCGTCGGCAAGTTCTTCAGCATTCATAATTGTTACAGCACGTTGATAATAACGTGTGACGTCATGACCAATTCCAATGGCAATGAGTTCGATGGGGGAATGGGTTTGGATTTCTTGAATCACTGCACGTAAATGTTTTTCTAGATAATTGCTGGAGTTGACCGATAGTGTTGAATCGTCAACAGGAGCACCATCAGAAATGACCATAAGAATGCGACGTTGTTCACGCCGTAATAAAAGGCGTTGATGTGCCCAAATCAAAGCTTCTCCATCAATATTTTCTTTTAATAATCCTTCTTGCATCATCAAACCTAAATTGCGTCGTGCGCGACGCCATGGGGTATCAGCACTTTTATAGATGATATGGCATAAATCATTAAGACGTCCAGGATTATGGGGGTTGTTTTGGGCAAGCCATTGTTCGCGTGATTTTCCTCCTTTCCAAGTTTTAGTGGTAAAACCTAAAATTTCAACTTTGACACCACAACGTTCAAGAGTTTGTGCCAAAATATCGGCACAACTTGCAGCAACGCTAATGGGGCGTCCGCGCATTGAACCAGAATTATCAATGAGGAGTGAAACAACCGTGTCTCGAAATTGGGTATTACTTTCTATTTTAAAAGAAAGGGGTTGTGTTGGGTCGATAATAAGGCGTGGAAGTCGTGCTGTATCAAGATATCCTTCTTCAAGGTCAAATTTCCAATTGCGATTTTGTTGCGCCATCAAGCGGCGCTGGAGACGGTTTGCTAAACGTCCAACGATGTTTTGGAGATGATTGATTTGCTTATCAAGAGAACGGCGTAAGTTATCTAACTCGTTTTCAGAACAAAAATCTGTTGCTTCCAAAATTTCATCAAATTGACGGGTGAAGATTTTATAATTGCCGAGTTTTTGCATTTGTTCCGAATCGGAAAAAAGGTGTTTGGGTTTGTGCGGCTTTTCTTGCCAAGGTCCATTTTTTTGCTCGCCGTCAGCTTGATCATTGTTGTTTGATTGTGTCGCTTGTGTTTTTCCGTCGTCTTGCACATCACTTTCTTGTTCAGTGCTGGTTTGTTCTTCACTTTGAGCGTGTTTTTTGTTTTTACTCTCTTCTTCTGCTTGGTCTTGAGGTTCATATTCGTTTTTTAATTTTTTATTGTTTTCACTGTTAGAAGCTTCACCCTGTTGTACTGTCATTTTGAGTGTAACAAGCATTTGGCGAACGATTTGTGCAAAAGCCTGTTGGTTGTAAATATGATGTGTAAGTTCATTAAGCTCTGCTGCGGCTTTTTGTTCGAGTTCTTGACGCCACAATTCTAAAACAGGGCCCGCTTCTTTTGGGGCAGGGCGCTTTGTTACTTTTTCACGCAATAAAAGTGCAATCGCTTCTTGGATGGGAGCCTCACTTTGGTTGCTAATCTTGTGATAATGGGCTCTCTTGTATTTATCGGCGAGCATGACATCAAGATTTTTTGCAAGCCCCTCCATGGTTAACGTGCCAATTGCTTCCACACGTGTTTGTTCGAGAGCATCAAAGACAGCACGTGCTTCTGATTCTAGTGGAGCAAATTGCATGTGAATGCGGTTGTCATGCCATGCTTTGCGAAGAGCCATGGAATCACCTAATCCGCGGGTAATGGTGATGTCTTTATTCGTTGCGTATTGAGGTAATTCTGGTAAACGTGCACAACTTTCGCTCAAAGATGGTCGGTTATGACTAAAGGAAACTTCAAGGTTGTTTGTGCCTGCAATCGCACGCATACAGGTGGAAAGTGCTTTTTTAAAAGCTTCAGTATTAAGAGTGTTGTTGGAAGAATCTTTTGCTGGATTTTTGTTGTCACCAATATCGGTAGCCATGAGTGACAGATTCCTTAAGGCGAAACACCATGAATGAGTGATTCGGGAAGCTCTTGTCCAAAGGCGCGTTGATAAAATTCTGCAACAGTGGCACGTTCGAGTTCATCACATTTATTGAGAAAGGTTAATCGGAAGGCAAAGCTGACATCTTGAAAAATTGTTGTATTTTCTGCCCAAGTAATGACGGTACGTGGACTCATGACAGTTGAAAGATCTCCATTGATAAAAGATTGGCGTACCATATCAGCAACATGAACCATTTGTGAAATTATCTTTTTTCCTTCAGTCGTTTGAAAGGATTTGACCTTTGAACAAATGATATTAACCTCTTTATCATGGGGTAAATAATTGAGTATCGTAACAATAGACCAGCGGTCCATTTGAGCTTGATTAATTTGTTGGGTACCATGATAAAGACCGGTTGTATCGCCAAGACCAACGGTATTTGCTGTTGCAAAAAGACGAAACGCTGGATGTGGAGAGATGACACGGCTTTGATCAAGTAAGCTTAGTTTTCCAGAAGTTTCAAGAACGCGTTGAATGACAAACATAACATCGGGACGCCCCGCATCATATTCGTCGAAAACAAGAGCAATATTATTTTGATAAGCCCATGGCAAAATGCCCTCTTTAAATTCAGTGATTTGTAAGCCATCTTTTAAAACGATAGCATCTTTTCCTACAAGATCGATACGACTTACATGACTATCGAGATTAATGCGAAGACAAGGCCAGTTAAGACGTGCAGCAACTTGTTCAATATGCGTTGATTTCCCTGTACCGTGATAGCCAGAAACCATTACACGGCGGTTAAAGGTAAAACCTGCGAGAATCGCTAAAGTTGTTTGCTGATCAAAAAGATAATCAGGATCGATATCAGGAACATGGGGACTTTTTGTGCTAAAAGCAGGGACTTTCAGATCTGTTTCAATATGAAATAGATCGCGAGCACAAAGTGTAATATCGGGCAAATTTTCAACGGTAAGATTTGTCATTATGTTTCTGGAAGGGAGAGGACGCTATTTATTCATTAGAAACGATACAAGAGTTAAAGTATTTATGCAATGCTCTATAATGAGAGCCTTAGATATTAAAGAAAGATTTTTTTACGTATTCTATAATGTTTTGCAAAAAAAAGTAACATTTTGCGCAAATAATGATGGTCTAAATGAAAATAGACTCATATAAGCGCATATTTTCAGCACAAACCAGACTTTTTTAGCAAATTGTAAGCATGTAAAACATCACGAAAGCGCTCTTCTGAAGCACGATTACCACCATTGGAATCAGGATGGTGCTTTTTTACCAACTCTTTATATTTCATTTTGATGTCTTCTGCTGAAGCGTTTGCCTGTAGTCCCAGTGTATCAAAAGCTTTTGCTTCTAAGGGCTTTAATTTTCGTGAAAACTTATTGCTTGAATGCTGCCCAGTAAAAAGCGTGAAGGGATCGCGCATGCGATTTTGATAGGCCGCTGTTCCAGAGCGAATCTTTGCATAATTCGCGGCTGTTTTTTTCGATGTACCATTGCTCAGATCTGTAGGCCATGTCGGACGATGTCCTGTGAGAGCATCCTTTTGAAATTTTGCGATATCTTTATTGCTAAGACCAGAGAAGTAATTAAAATTTTTATTATAGGCGCGTACGTGTTCAATACAAAAATATAAATATTGTCCTTCGTGATTTCGACCTGCTGGTGCTTTATGGGACCCTGTTTTTTCACAACCTTCCCACTGACACTGTTGTGCTTCTGGCTCAGCTTTTTGTTTTTTATTTGAGCTTATGCGAATTGAATCGAATAATTTAGATGTTATTGTCATATTATTGGTTTATGCAAAATTGATTAATTTTACAAGAATTGACTTTTGAAAAATTTGTTTTCACACTTATTCTATTATGAAAAAGGTGTATTTTTGCACGTTCATTTTGTTTGAGGAATGAAAAATGTCTATAGAAACAATCATCAACAGAAAGCTTCAGGATGCTTTTCATCCGCAGAAACTGGAAGTGATTAACGAAAGTCATCTTCATGAGGGACATCCTCATGATGAACATGCTTTTGATGGTAAAGGAGAAACACATTTTCGGGTGAAAATTTTATCTTCTTCTTTTTCCAATATGACGCGTGTAGAAATACATCGAGCGATTTATCAAGTTTTAAAAGAAGAGCTTGCTACTTGTGTTCACGCTTTGGCACTTGAGGTTGAAACACTCTAATTTTTTGATGAGACGTTTTTAGGAACGGGGATGGGCCTTTTGATAGATTTTTAACAAATGGTCTGTATCGACGTGGGTATAGATTTGTGTGGTGGAAAGACTAGCGTGCCCAAGAAGTTCTTGAATGGTGCGCAAATCTCCCCCCCGTGATAAAAGATGGGTGGCAAAAGAATGGCGCAGTGTATGAGGCGTTGCAGTTTCTGGTAAACCAAGGCTTGCACGTAAATTACGGACAGCTTTTTGAATAATGGCAGGCTGTAGGGGACCACCCCGCGCACCACGAAACATGGGTTGGTTGTCTATTAAAGGATATGGGCAGCATTGAAGATAATTTTGTACGGCTTCGTAAACAATTTTTATGAGGGGAACAAGGCGTGTTTTGCCTCCTTTTCCAGTTATAAATAAACTTGTTTTTTCAGGATCAGAAAATTGTTCTGGTGTGAGGCTTAAGGCTTCTGATATTCGCATTCCACAGCCATAAAGAAGCATGAGGACAGCAGCATTACGCGCGGTAATCCAAGGTTCATTTTCCAGTTGATTTTCTTGTTTGACTATGTGAAGTGCTGATTTTATCGCTAAAGATTTTGGGAGCGATTTGGGGTGTTTGGGGCTTCGGATAAGTTGAGCTGCGGGAACATTAACGATTCCTTCACGTGATAAGTATTTGAAAAAAGAACGGATGCTTGCTACTCCGCGGCTTAAAGAACGAGCACTTACATTATTTGTTCGCCGATAAGCAAGATAAGCACGCAAGTCACTAACGCGTAAATGAGCAAGATCTGTAAGGGTTGGTGTATGGCTTAAGTGTTGACAGAGAAAAGACAAAAATTGCCGCGTATCACGTTCATAGGCTTGCACTGTTTGTGCTGACATACGACGTGTTTGGGTAAGACACTCTAACCAATTTTTCCTTGCGTTTAAAATTGCATGGTCTGCTGGAATGAGAGGAATATTTTCATCTTTTCTCTTGTCGTTTTTGATAGGCATTATCTAGTTGAGAGTTTCTTTCTTTTTAGATTTTTCATCGTTAGAATGACCATTCTTGTTTTGGGGTTTCTCTTCACGATTGATAAGCTGCTTTTCACCTTTGAGAGAGAGTATTTTCAAAAGATTGTGCGTTGACATCAAATGCGCAAAAATTAATCCTAAAAAGCCATTTTTATGAAGTTTGGCAAGTTGGCTTGCTGATAATTTATTCAATTTTTCTTCATCAACAACCCAAAAATGTTCCAATTGCGCTGAGAGACCTTTATCGTTTTTCACATTGATGGATTTTTGGCTTAGAAGATCCATTTCTACAAGAGCATCAATAAACTCAGAGGTTTTCTCCATAGCGATTTTAAAACTTTCAAGAAAGCGAATACGTTCTTCCATAAAAGGAGAAATAGAGCCATCGGAATTAAAAAGTTCTGTTCCTGCAACTTCATTAAACATACCGGACTGTTGATCAAAGCACACAGAAAGTTCTTTTTCATTGCTAATTTGTGCCAAAACAAAAGGGTAGCGGCGGACAAAAGCAGGAACATAAGTATTGTTTTTCCAACTTTTATCAGAAGCGATATAGTCATTTTCGTCATTAGAAAGACCGACAAGAGCTGCGGATGTGTAGTGCCGTTTTTTTTGTTCATCTTCAGCGCACATAAATAAAATAGGATAGTCTAGTGCTGCTTGAAAATATTCAGTACTTGCTAAAGGAACCCAATGAGTATCCTTGGCAAAAGACATATCACTTGGAGGAGCAAATTTTAGATTTTTATGGGAAATTTTGTTGATTGGTGTGATATCTTTGTAAAATAGCATAATATTTGCCATAAGACTTTCTCCTTTATTAATTTGTTTTTGTTACCAAGAAAGGTCTTTTAGAAGATTGTCTCATATGGCAACAAGATTGAATAGAAAACTATAAGATTGAAGGGTTCATTTTTGAGAGATAATATTTTTGCATGAAGTATAATAAAGAAAAGCTTAAAAATAAAGTCTATCTTGCCATTATTGGTACGCCTCATGGTGTAAAAGGGGATGTTTTTGTTAGAATTTTAAGTGCTGATCCCCAGCGTTTCAAGTCTTATGGTACTCTTTATGATGATATGGGGCGTTCTTATGACATTGTAACTCTTCGCATGCAAAAAAATAAGGCGATTGTACGTTTTAAAGGGATAGAAAATCGTAATACTGCTGAGTCTTTAAATGGTATTCGCCTTTATGTGATGCGTGATCAATTAATTGATGATTTGATGGAGGATGAGTTTTATCAAGTCGATTTAATAGGTTTGTGTGTCCAAGATTGTGGGGGAAAAATCTTAGGTGAGGTATGTGGTTTTTTTAATTTCGGGGCTGGTGATTTGCTTGAAATACGTTTGAATACGGGTAAAAGAGTTCTTATTCCCTTTAGTAAGGCGGCGGTACCAGAAATTTGTATGGACTCTGGTTTTCTTGTTGTTGATCCCATGGCAGCTGGTTTTAGCGATAGAGGAGAAAATGATAAAAAGGAAATAGCTTGAATCTAAAAATAAAGATGAAGGTAAAAAACAACAGATGAATTTCGTCAATAAAAAGTGGAATGTGTGAAAATATTAAAAATGCTCTTTTGAGCAGATATTGTAAGCACTTTATTTCGAAATAGTCCTGAATTTTTAGAGTCTTTTTTTAGTGTAAGTATTTAGAAGGATCGTATTGAATATGGCGCAGATCAAGGAGACTCAGATTAACGCTATGGCGTTAAAAGTCTTGTTTGTGCTATTTTTGCTATTATAGAATCTGTTTAAGAAAATAAGGATAAGAAATAAAATGAAATTTCAGGCGCGCGTTTTAACCCTTTATCCTGAAATGTTTCCTGGTTTTTTAGGGTATTCTTTAGCAGGGCAAGCTTTAGAGCGTGGAATTTGGTCACTGGAGACGGTACAGATTAGGGATTTTGCTTTAGACAAACACCATAGCGTTGATGATAAACCTGCTGGTGGGGGAGCTGGTATGGTAATGCGGGCGGATGTATTGGCGGCTGCTCTTGATTGCTGTCCACAGGATTCGCCAAGATTGTTGATGAGTCCACGTGGACGCCCTTTTGACCAAGCTTACGCGCATAGCTTGGCTCGTGATACGGGTGTGACGTTAGTTTGTGGACGTTTTGAAGGGGTTGATGAGCGAGTCATAGAAGCACGAGAATTAGAAGAAATTTCTATTGGTGATTATATTCTTTCAGGGGGTGAAACAGCCGCATTGGTTATCTTAGATGCTATTATACGTCTTCTGCCCGGAGTGATGGGGAATGCAGCTTCTGCAAGGTGTGAAAGTTTTGAAAATGGCTTGCTGGAACATCCGCAATATACACGCCCTTCTCTTTTCGAAGGGCGGGGTATTCCGCCTGTATTGCTCTCAGGTCATCACAAAGCGATCGCAGATTGGCGTCAAAGCCAAGCCGAATTGTTAACACGTCAACGTCGCCCTGATCTTTATGCGCGTTATGATAAAAATCATCAGAAAACTTGATTCATATGATAAGGTGGTGTATTGCATGGCTCTCTTTTTAGAGAGTTTTTTATAAAAGGTTTTCTGTAGTTCCAAAATTAAAATGAAGGAATGGTGTATTCGCTCCTGTGTAAGACATAGCCTAAAGAGCTCCTTATTCTTAATAAAGGCTTTTTTGGTAAGAGTTGAGCGCTCTGACTGTTCGATAAAGAACGTGAAGGATAAAAGAAATGAATATTATCGCACAGCTTGAAGCTGAACAATGTGCAAAAATTGAAGAAAAGCGCCAATTTCCAGCATTTCAGCCAGGAGATACAGTCCGTGTTATGGTGCGTGTGACAGAAGGTACACGGACGCGTGTTCAGGCTTATGAAGGTGTTTGTATTGCACGTTCAGGTGGTGGGTTGAATGAGACCTTTACAGTACGCAAGATTTCTTACGGTGAAGGGGTGGAGAGGGTATTTCCTGTTTTTTCTCCTTTGATTGAAGGTGTTGAGCTGGTGCGCCGTGGTAAAGTGCGCCGTGCAAAACTCTATTATCTGCGTGGCTTGAGAGGTAAAGCTGCGCGTATCGCTGAAAAGAGAGATTATCGGAAAAAAGCTGAAAAGGTTGTTGAGAAAGTAGAAGCAGCAGCCGTAAGTACAGATGTTGAAAAGCAAGTTTCTGAGTAAAGATTATATCGGCTAAACTTTATGCAAAAGCGGCTTTTATGCCGC
>NZ_JBHIQG010000068.1:0-10007 GCF_042196425.1 Bartonella sp. AD328YNZD
CTTTCTCGTTCACAAATGGATAACTCTCCTGTTTTCCGGCGGAATTCTTATATTGTCCAGAGTGGAGATACACTACTCAGTATTGCACGACAAATAGGGGTTAGTGTTGAGGCATTAAAATTAGCAAATGGCATAAACAGCAATTCCATTTATATTGGTCAAGTCCTTGTGGTTCCAAGTAGGCGTACATTCGCAACTTCAAATACGCGCAATAATAATGATTGGGCGGCGTCAACAGCAGAATCTTCATTCCAATCTCAAGTTACGTCCTCTGTAAAACACAAAAAGGCTTCTTCTGTATATAAAGCTCCTGTAACAA
The DNA here is from genome assembly GCF_042196425.1 of Bartonella sp. AD328YNZD. Lineage (NCBI taxonomy): Bacteria > Pseudomonadati > Pseudomonadota > Alphaproteobacteria > Hyphomicrobiales > Bartonellaceae > Bartonella > Bartonella sp. AD328YNZD. The sequence continues at coordinate 320 of NZ_JBHIQG010000068.1, forward strand.
TGTCCCCTTCTGCAAAGATGAACAGATCAAGCTCTGAGAAAAATTCTTCTACACAGATGATGCGATTGGACCATGAGACTGGTTTATCAAGTACTGTTACGAATACAGATAATATTATGACACCGCAGGGTACAGGAATTTCTAAGATGCGTTGGCCAGTACGAGGGCGTTTATTAAGCCAGTTTGGTCAAAAAAAAGGAACAATAATGAATCGAGGAATAGATATTGCAGTGCCTGAGGGGTCATCGGTAAAGGCAGCGGAAAATGGTGTCGTTATCTATGCGGGAGATGGATTAAAAGAGCTTGGTAATGTTGTTATGATTCGACATGAAAATGATATTATCACTATTTATGGATGTAATAGTAAGCTTGTTGTTAACAAAGGACAAAGAATAAGACGCGGTGATGAGATTGCTAAATCTGGTGTTTCAGGAAATGTTAAAACGCCACGTGTCTATTTTGAGATGCGTAAGAATTCATTACCTGTTGATCCTCTTAAATATTTAGAAAACTAATTTATGGATTAATTTGAGAAATTTTATAGTTTATAGAAATTTCATGAAAAAATTGATTTTTTTACGTAAAATAATACTGTAGCAGAAAAAATCACTGGTTTAAGGGAAGCCGTTTGTTGAGTTTATTAGATATTATCATCTTTGTGTTTATGAAGAGATAAGGTGATAGTATCATACTGTTTTCAGCTTCTCAATGTTCTAACTGCTCTTGCATTTATAGGGGGTACGAGAATGAGAAGGGGGATTTTACGCTTTTCTTAAATAGTTTTTATCTACAGGTTCATTTCACGTGTGTAACGTACAAGAAAATCATTTTGATGAATTCAAAGGGGATAAAATGAGAGAGTTTTACTGTATTTAAGTCTTTCATTTGATATCAAAAACGATGAATTATCTCTATAATTAAAGGTTTTTTCCTTGGAAAAATTGGTTTGTATCATTTATTGAGTTAGTGAGAAGGTTTATATTGTAGAATATATAATAGAGGGAAATAAATCTGTTTTTTTTAAGATTTTTCTTGTTGTATTCTGTCTCTTAAGGATTTATTGCATTTTGATAAAGCTGAGATTCCATCATGTGGTCATTACTTTTTATGATAAATTCTTTAGGAAAAATTTTCTGGATCGGAGTTTTATTTTAATAGAGGGGGAAATACCTGAAGTTTAACTATAGGAGATAAAAATGTTTATTACAAACGCTTATGCTCAAGTTGCAGGCGATGTTCCCGGTGGATTTTCATTTGTTAGTGCTGTCCCGTTCATTTTAATTTTTGCAATTATGTATTTTTTTATAATTCGTCCACAGCGTGCACAAATGAAAAAACGACAAGAAATGCTTAATGCAATACGTCGTGGTGATACAGTTATAACGGGTGGTGGCATTATCGGCAAAGTTACGAAGGTTCACGATGAAAGTGGCGAATTAGAGGTTGAAATTGGTGAGAGTATGAATATTCGTGTTCTTCGCTCAACATTGTCTGATGTACGCGTTAAAGGTGAACCAATTGCAGAAAAAAAATCAAAGCTTCATACTAAAACAAAAACACCACAAAAGTCTAAATCTAAAACAACAGCGAAAGAAAATGTGAGTGTATCTAAAGAAAAAAAAGCTATATCAAAGGAAAATAAGGAAAATGCATCTTAAGGTGGAGTTGTAGTTTATTACATTTTTTAAAGCATTTTTATAAAAAGTATTGAAATATAAAGATAGTTTCATTGAAGGAGTAGCTTTTATAGTCGTTACAGAAGATGGTTTTTTTCTTTAAATTATTAAAATAGTTGTTTTATTTATAGAAGATTACGGAAAATTTTCCTGTCCTTTAAGCAACATCATTATTTTTATAAAGAGATATTTTTTATTTTCGAGTAAATAAGCTGAGGAAATTTTTTAAAAGGTAGATTTATTTGAACATATAGCATTTAATCGCGGTTTGTTGTCAAATTTTCATCTATTTGTTGTAGGAGAAGATTAGGGAGTATATAAAAATTTCTAATCTCAATGCTCTTATAAGCGAGGGTTAACATATCAATGTTTGTATCAACCTTCCATTAATTTTTGTGGGAGGTAAAAGGCAGTTGGACTTATCAAAAATAAAGGGTGCTTATTCATGTTCGATGCAATTCAAATTCGTGAGGCGCATTTTCCAAGTCGTGCACCTATTGATGCTTATGGAAATGGTGGGTTTCGTTTTGCTGATATGTCTCATAGAGGTTCTATTATTTGTGTCCCATCAGGTATTTATGGCATTGATATGGCAGGACCTATTCCTACTCAAGGGGATATATCTCGTGTTTTAGAAGAAGCATCTGAAATCGAAGTTTTATTAATAGGTACTGGAATTGAATTATTGCGATTACCTGAAGAGTTACGGGTTCTTTTATGGGAAAAACGTATTTCATCTGATACAATGAGTACGGGAGCGGCTGTACGTACATTTAATGTTTTATTGGCTGAAGATCGCGCTGTTGCTGCGTTATTATTTGCGGTAGAATAAAGTGTTATTTAATAATAAATTGCTCTAGTTCATTATGAAAAGTTTGCATAATTATTAATTGGATGAATTTTATGATCAGTGCATTTTCTATAAAAAGATAGCATTGTCATCCATTCAATCAAGAAGTGTTTTGCGTTGTTTGTTGTTCTAAGTTTTACTGTGCATGTTACGGTTAGTTTTTAGCTGTTTTTACTACGAATGAAAGTTTTAAGTCCGATAAGACAAATTTTATCAAAAAAGTTATTTATTTAATTTTTAAAAATTTCTTTCTGAAAAGAAAAAAGTAATTGGAGCAAATAATGAAAGAATGATATCAATAAAAATGCTTTTATTATTTGGAGAAATGTAAAGCAATACCATTAGCTATGAACAGATAAGTATTTATAACGATCACATTAATATTAGCAAAATGTGATATGATTTATGTAGAAAAATCTGTAAAAATTATACTTTATCCGATTTTACAGAATTATTTGATTACTATAGTAATATTATTAAGTTTCGCACTTTAAAGGCTATGATTGGTGATATACGAATAAAGAATCTAAAGAAATTATTGGCTCGCAGTTTATAATTTTTTATAAAGATTTTTTGAAAAAACAGAAATTGATGGCGAGGAAATATTTAGCCTTTATAAGGATTGTGTAGGGATTTTTGTTGACTATAATTTAACAGATAGAGGAAATGGTTTAGCAAAACTACAGTAGCTTGTTATCAGTAGAGCTAATTTGGGTGTGAAATTTTCTTTTGATGACTTTCAACTTCAGGATGGTGAATGTTCACACTATTTCAAGATATTCTTTATGACGCAAGTAATTTTTATGAATTTTGCGAAAAAATAATTAAAGTTCATGTGAAATAGTTTTTTTGTGTATTGGTTTTATTTAAAAAATTATAAACACTAAGTTACTGTTTTTCCGTTACTTAAAAAATGTGAATATTATCATTATTAGAAAAAAGTTAAAACATATTAGAGAATAATAATTGGGGGGAGTTCATGAAAAATTTTATATTATCTGATCTCGAAAAATTAATTGATAAATATAGTGATCGTATCGATTTTGGCCCTACCATTGATGATATACAGATTAAAAAGGCTGAAGAAACTATTGGTTTGCCATTTACAACCTCTTACAAAAACTGCCTGAAAAGTTTGGGAATTTCAGAAATTGGTTGTGATGAAATATTGACCGTTTATGAGGATAGTGTAGGGTCTCCTACTGATTGTGTTACTGCTGGTGATATTGTTTATCACCACTTACTCGATATAAAAAATGGTTTAGCTAGGCCACAGCAGCTTATTGTTTGTGAAAATACTTTTTGTGAGATACTTTACTTTGATTACTCTCAATTTCAAGACGGTGAATGTCTACTTTATTTCAGGTTTCCAGCTGGTGCTTCATATTATTACGCCAGCAATTTTTATGAGTTTCTCTATAAAAGAATTAAGGTTAATTTTGAATAATTTTTTAAATTGAGGTTGAAAACAGCTGTTGAATAAAAAATGGGGGAGATTGATTGGTATGCGCTCTTTCATCATTGAATTCGTTGAGAATAGAAGTGTGTCATGATGCAAACCAAAGATGTAACAAAAATTTAAAAAAAACTTGGTTGGGCACCCTATCGCGATGATATCGGTCGTCACCATGCTTTTTATTATTTATCTGATCGTTTTGTAAGCATCGACTACGAGGTAAAATATGGGTGGAGGGATAGAAAGCTTATGCTAGTAGCAAATCTCAGCACTATCCCCTATATTCTTGCTTGGGAATATATTAGGGGTAAGAGATTTTGCTTTGAAAGTATACTTTTTTCAGAAGATAGATATTTTGATGTTAAAATGAAAGACCTTTCTGAAAATCGTATTCAGGAGTCCTTAAACAAGATAATCACATGGGCAAAAACACAAAATATTGAACAAAAATTACACCAAGAAGTTTCCAATGGTAGCTCTAAAAGCTCTGCGGTTGCTCGAGTTTTGCTCGGTGATAGAGAGTCATTAAAGTCTTGTAGTCCTACATCAAATTTGAATATATTAGAATTTTCTGGTTACAAAACAACAACATGGGTTGAGCGTCTTCTTCTTTTTGCACAAGCCTATAAAAAGGGCGAGTTGGATGATATTTTGGTGTGTATAACACCTCAAAAGCGGCTAACGAGCCTAACAACGGTACCAATATTTTAAAAGTTCATGGTTGGATTGCAACAGCCCCTGGGAAAATGTGGTTAGTTTTACCTGACCGTTTTGTTAAATTTCATTTTGATTTGTGGTATCTCAATGATAAATTAAATGTCTATATTAGTGCCATAACGTCTACAGAAGAGCTTTCTAGAGCCTGCTGGTATATTCATTATGGTAAAGCTTACGAACTTGTATGACCTGAGAATATTTATCCAACTTTTACCAGTCTTGGAAAAGGTCTTAATATTTATTTTGATACACCCACAAAGCGAGAACTTATCAACATTTCTGAGCGGGTAATTCAGTGGGCTCGTACTCAGGATTTTGAGGCAGAAATAAAAAAAAGAGTGCCTATTCAACATATCTTCAAGCATCTAGTTCTTGCTCCCATATGATCTGGCATTTGGCTTGCTTAGCGTCGACGGGTAAGATTGAGGCCTTGAAATCTTATCAAAATTTTCTTGAAACAAACAAGGTTGCTCAATATGCGACAAGCTATTCTCTCTTTAGCTGTGTTAATCGCGCTGTTGAATTTGCTGAAGAACATTTTATTCCGTGTGGACCTAGTGAAAAAGCAAATTTTATAGGGCGGATGATGTTTTACTTCATGGTATCGCCTTTGCTTTATCGAGTGATAATAAAACCTTTCACCTTGATTACAAAAGCATTTTTGCACATGGTCAGTTGGATTCGGTCAAAAGCACGAGAAAGCTTTATTTCGAGAGTATTACGATTTGGGCAGATGAAAAATTCAAATGAACAAAAGGTAAAGGATATTATAGGTTCGCAAGATTGGATTGTTCTTAATACCATTGTTGAACAATTAAAAACGATGGGTTGGACAACTTACCGCGATAAAAACTACAATTATAATGCTTACTTTATAAGCAAAGACCGGCTTATCAACATAGTATATAGTCTTGAGAGGGAAGGCAAAGAGTTGATTATCACATTCAAAGCTTCACTTTCAACGCTTAGCTTCTCTACTATTTATCGAGATATTTTTCCAACGAGATCTCAATATACGTCCATTAAAGAGGCGGAAGATATATATACAATCTCTGATATTGCTATGAAGCAAGGAAAATTGAAACAGGTTTGTGCAGACATTTTTGAGTGGACTCATCAGCAAAATGTACAAAAAATTATCTCTGATTATGCAGTTTTATCACCAAATAATGAAGCTGATCTTGCAGAGCGCCACCTTGTTGCCCTTATTCTCATGGGGGATGTTAAAACGCTCAAATTTTATAAAGAGAGTTTTAGAGTAGGAAAGCATTTAGATTTTTCTGAAGAGATTACGAAAGATCTTATGAATCGTGTCCTTATTCTTGCACGACGTTATTGATTAGGTTTCAAAGAGTCTTTTTCACCTTTGAATCTTGATGCTAAAATAATGCTTTTTACAGAAGAAGAGACTTTTTTAACCATGAAAAGTACAAGAACGCTTTTCATAAGTTTAGGTTGGTTTGTTTATGGAATTGAGGGAAAAGAGAATTTTCTAGCAATCTACCAATTGCCAGATCGCGAGGTGCAAATTTTATACAATGACGAAATTACAACAGCTTCTCCGCGATTTGATGTTGGGTTTTCGGTTACTACAGGCATTCTTTCTGCTGTTTGTAGAGCAATTGATTCCATAAATTCTCAAAGTTTACCGGATCTACAACTTTATTTTAATAAAAATGGGCTGAAAATTGTTGAAGAAAAGATTAATGCAAGTCGCCTAGAGTTAGAGCTTGATTATACTTTAGAATGGGCAATGGAAAGTATAGATCTTCTTCAGCGTATTGGTTTTAGGTATGGTATACCCCCTTGGCAAATGAGCAAAATTGATGAGTGTGACAATGCACATTATAGTTTACTTCATATTGGTACGCTTGCTTTTTTGAATAATATTGAGTCCTTACAATCTTATCACAAAAGCTTTGTGGAAAGAGAACATTTAGGTTTTGATAATAATACTCAAAAGCACCATCTTGAACGTGCAATGGTTATGGCAAAAAAAATAGCAAAGGTAAAGCAACCAAGCTACGATTTGATTAAGAAGATGGAAAAGAGTTTTCTAGCTGCTTAGAGATTGCATTCTATTTTGGTTAAAAAATAACTTCTGACGCAAATAATAACAAAGAATATCTATTGACATTAAAGATGCTTTCATCGAGTGCATTTATATGCCGTAAAAGGGGGGGAGCTCCACCGTAGAGATTGGCAAGGAGTCCAATTAAAAGTATATTTCCGTTGTTCATATATGCTTTAAGATGCTTATTACCTGTTTTTTATTTTAGTGAAAATATAAGGGCGAATAATAAGCTTTCGTGAGGGTTGCTTTATTTATTAATTTTTATTCTAAAAATACCCATTATATTTTATAGCAGAAAGTCTGTTGTTAAGCGTATTGGCGTGGTGTAATTGATTCTGCAAAGAAAAAGGTAAAAACAAATAGAGTTTCTTGATTTTATTATGCTTTTGAGAATACTCTCTCTCATAGGGTGGTACTATTTTAGTGCAAAACCAACTTTTAAAAAAATAAAATATTTTGGATGTTTGGTGCGGTTAAGAAAAGTACTTAGAAAAGAATCCTTAACTTATAATACATTAAGAGACACATTTAAAAATCTTATTTCTAAGCTGTATTTTCTGACTCTCTTATTTTTTAATAGTGAATAAAAAAGAATATTAATTTAATTGCTAAAGAAGGAACGTTAATAGGTTCATAGCATGATAGGTTCTCTTCCTTATTGTCTTGATATTTTACGGACCATAGATCGTGACCGCTATATATCGGTTTTATTTGCGCCTAAAAAAAAGCGCAAAGCATTGGCTGCTCTTTACGCATTTAATGCTGAAGTTTCTCGTATTCGCGAAAATGTACATGACCCACGCATAGGAGAAATACGGTTACGTTGGTGGTATGATTCTATTGTTCATGGTGAAATGCAAACGAGTGGAAATAATCCGATTTTGACTGATCTATTGACAGCAATGACTCTTTTTAATTTACCTAAGACCGCTTTTTTACGTTATTGCGATGCACAAATTTTAGATCTTTATCACAATCCAATAGAAACGCTTCATGAGCTTGAGCATTATTATGGTGAGACAGCAAGTATCATTTTACAGCTTTCTTGTCAGATATTAGATCCTAATGTTGCACAAGATTTTACAGATATCTATGAACATGGAGGGATTGCTCAAGGATTAAGCGGTGTATTACGCCTTTTATCATTCATGCAATCACGATATCATTATTATTTACCTACTGATATGTTGAAGGCTGTAGGGGTGAAGAGGGAAGATTTAGAATCTCATCGTTTCAGTGATAAACAAAAGGGCTGCATTGTTGAATCTATGGTAGCATTATCACGCGATCATTATAGCAAATTTTACACGTATTCTCGTGTTTTACCTAGAGCTTTTAAGCCAGCATTTCTTCCATTGGTAATTATACCGGCTTCTCTTCAAAAAGCTCTTCAGCTGGGGGCGGAAATTTTTCAAGAAAATGCAACTTTGCCATTGATACATCGCTATTGGTTGATAACAAGGACAGCAATAAGTGGTAATTTTCCAAAAACATTGTAAAAGAACATTGTTACGTCGAAATTAAACCGATTTTTTCGTATTGAAGAAAGAAGGAGATATGGTGCTTTCAAATCATTTCTTTATTATCAAGAAACGGTGATGTGTTGGTGGCTATGAGTGCAAAAGAATAAGAAATTTTATAATCTTGAAAAAACAGTATATTTTCTCATCAAGTAATATATTTTATTCGTGTATTGGATAGGGGAGATGCAGAGAAGGCAAAATATGAGATAAAGTTTAATACATTCGTTCGTTTGGTGAAGAACTTTTGATATTGAGTAGTCTGAATGTATTGGTCGCATCTCATTTATAAATGAAATACAATTTCTATTTTATTATTGAGAAAAGTTATCTTAACAGCCTATTAAGTCTCTAGAAAAAACTCTAATTTTTGAGAAAGTGTGAAGCTATAATTGATAATTATTGTGATATGCGAACATATTGATTGAGAACTCATTTTTTTCTCATATTGAATGAGAATCTTGAATAGAAAAGGATTTCTTCATTTTAAATTACTTTTATAATGAATTTTAAAAATATTTTATATATATCATAAGACGTATATCAATGAAAGTCATTTAAGAAGAAGCAATAGGCTCCTTATGAATGAATATTAAGAGTAGCAGTCGATGATATAATAGTAAATCTATTGAGTTCCTCCATTTTTATGCTTATGGAGAAGAAAGCCGGCACCATCATTATATTGGCTAGCTTGGGGGGCTACAGCTCTTGGCTTTAAGACGGTTCATAAGAGCTACTTTCAGTCCTTTTTTAACAATTTTTATCCACACACGCATCCCGCTTTTATATGCAAGCAAGTGGTTTTAATTGATTCAATATACACAGATTTGAAATGAGAGAATCTTACAATATTCGGGACTCTCATTCAATATACAAAACAGTAAATTATCATTATAAATCAGTACATTGTCAATAAATGACAGGAGGGATATATAGCTTAATTAGCGACAACATTTACAGCCTTTGGATGGGTAATATTTCTTCATGCGTTGAAAAAACGATTCTACATTCCATTTAGCATTTTCTCGCAAATCTATACATGTACTGATTTGCGAGAAAATTAATCATTATACAAATGCTGCTTCTAAGATATAAGCAAATAAAAGATCTATCTTACCTCTTTAATGATAAACGAAGAGCGATAGACACTTTATCAAATAAGCCCTTTAAATTATGCACACTCTTTTTACTGGAGAGCGTTAAAGATCTGATTATAATTCGTGCTATTAATTTCCAAAGGATGTTCTTTATTGGCAACTTGTAGCATTTCTAGCTTAAGATCTTCTCTTATCATCATATCTATATTGGCGCGGACCTTAGTTGAAAGAGTATGAGACGTGATATCTTTAGGCATTGTTACAGTCTTTATTTGATAAATGATACGGTTTGTTGCAA
>NZ_JBHIQG010000069.1:0-8196 GCF_042196425.1 Bartonella sp. AD328YNZD
TGATCGCTGCTTAATACGAATGATAAGCTCGGCTTTCCCTATAGATAAAAACCAGAGTTGCAGGGTTCAGGGAAGTTATGCAAAAGTAAACTCGTAAAAGTGGACAGGAATATTTCACAATGACTGTGAAAAATGAAACAATAGATTATTCAAAAACTCTTTATCTCCCACAGACAAATTTTCCCATGCGTGCAGGTCTTCCACAAAAAGAGCTTGAATTGATGGCGCATTGGGAAAATATAGGGCTTTATGCGCAATTGCGCCAACAAGCAAAAGATCGTCCATTTTATATTCTTCATGATGGTCCACCTTATGCAAATGGTCATATTCATATCGGGCATGCTTTAAACAAAGTTCTAAAGGATGTGGTTGTTCGTTCATTCCAAATGCGCGGTTTTAATGCAAATTATGTTCCTGGTTGGGATTGCCATGGGCTTCCAATTGAATGGAAAATTGAAGAAAAATATCGAGCACAGGGAAAAAATAAGGACGAGGTACCTCTGAATGAGTTTCGTCAAGAATGCCGTGAATTTGCACAACATTGGGTAACCGTTCAAAGCGAAGAATTTAAACGCCTTGGTGTTGTGGGAGATTTTAACACGCCTTACACTACAATGGCTTTTCATGCAGAAGCACGCATTGCTAGTGAATTGATAAAATTTGCTATGTCAGATCAGATTTATCGTGGTTCCAAGCCAGTGATGTGGTCTGTTGTGGAGCGTACGGCTTTGGCAGAGGCTGAGATTGAATATCATGATCATGAATCAGAGGTGATTTGGGTTAAGTTTCCTGTTTTTGAAGCAAATTCTGATGATTTATATGGTGCTTATGTCGTCATTTGGACAACAACACCGTGGACAATCCCAAGCAATCGTGCAGTGAGTTATTCTTCGCAGATTTCTTATGGTATTTACGAAGTTGAAAGTGCTGAAAATGATTTTGGTCCTCAAGTGGGAGAAAAGCTTCTCTTTGCAGATGCTCTAGCGATGAGTTGTGCAGAAAAAGCCAAACTTGTTTTGAAGCGTTTGCGTGTTATTTCTGCTGATGAATTGAAAGCTCTTGTTCTTTCTCATCCACTCAAAGGTTTGGCGGGAGGGTATAATTATAAGATAGTATTGCTTGAGGGGGCGCATGTGACAGAGAATGCTGGTACAGGTTTTGTCCATACAGCACCAAGTCATGGGCGTGAGGACTTTGAAATTTGGAATGCTTATAAGCCTCTATTGGAGCAAGCAGGGATTGATTCATCTATACCATTTCCTGTCGATGATGCGGGTTTCTATACGAAAGATGTTCCGGGTTTGGGACCGGATCGTGAAGGGGGAGCAGCACGTGTTATTGATGATAATGGGAAAATGGGTGATGCCAATAAAGGGGTCATTAACGCTTTAATTAAAGCAGATCGATTATTTGCACGCGGTCGTTTGAAACATTCCTATCCCCATAGTTGGCGTTCGAAAAAACCCGTTATTTTTCGTAATACGCCGCAATGGTTTATTTCAATGGATAAAGATCTTGGGGATGGTTCAACTTTACGCAGTCGGGCTTTGGATGCTGTTTCAAAAACGCGTTTTATACCACCTTCTGGGCAAAACCGCCTAGCCTCTATGATAGAAGATCGTCCTGATTGGGTTCTTTCTCGTCAGCGTTCTTGGGGAGTTCCTATTTGTATTTTTGCGAATGAGGATGGTGTTGTTTTGAAAGATGAAAGCGTGAACGAACGTATTTTACGGGCTTTTGAAGTAGAAGGGGCAGATGCATGGTTTGCTGAAGGAGCACGTGAACGTTTTTTAGGTGACCGTGCGCATGAGCCTTGGATGCAGGTTCATGATATTTTGGATGTTTGGTTTGATTCTGGAGCAAGCCATAGCTTTGTATTAGAAGATCGGGCTGATTTAAAATGGCCTGCAGATGTTTATTTTGAAGGCTCTGATCAACATCGTGGATGGTTCCAATCTTCTCTTTTGGAAAGCTGTGGTACGCGTGCTTGCTCTCCTTATAAGGCAGTGATCACACACGGTTTTACTTTGGATGAGAATGGTAAGAAAATGTCTAAATCTTTAGGCAATACGGTTGTTCCGCAAGAGATCATTAAAACATCTGGAGCTGATATTTTTCGTCTTTGGGTGATGACAACAGATTATTGGGAAGATCAGCGTTTAGGCAAGAAAATTCTTCAGACAAATGTGGATTCATATCGTAAACTACGCAATGCAATTCGTTGGATGCTTGGAACTTTAGCACATGATGATGGAGAAGAAATATCTTATGGTGCACTGCCGGATCTTGAAAAATTTATATTGCATAGGCTTTTTGAACTTGATCAGTTGATTAATCGCGCTTACGATGAATTTGATTTTAAAAAGATTATGCGTGCATTATTGGATTTTTCAATCATTGAGTTATCGGCATTTTATTTTGATATCCGAAAGGATTCTCTTTATTGTGATGCGCCTTCATCAAAAAAACGCAAGGCCTCCTTGCAGGTTGTCCGTGAGGTTTTTGAGCGTATGGTAACATGGCTTGCTCCAATGTTGCCTTTTACTATGGAGGAAGCTTGGTTAGAGCGTTACCCAGAAAGCCAATCAGTGCATTTGGAACAATTTCGCTCTGTACCAGAAGAATGGCAAAACCAATCTTTGGCTGAGCGTTGGAAAAAAATTCGGCAGGTCCGTAAAGTTGTGACAGGTGCTTTAGAACTTGAACGTGCTAATAAGCGTATTGGATCCTCTTTGGAAGCTGCGCCTATTGTTTTTATTTCCAATCTGGTTTTACGAGAGGCATTAGAAAATGTGGATATGGCGGAGATCTGTATTACCAGCGCACTCACAATTACGCAGGATACAATGCCTTCCGATGCGTTTACTTTGGATGATGTTGAAGGTGTTGGTGTATATCCAAAGAAAGCGTTGGGAAAAAAATGTGCTCGATCATGGCGTTATACACAAGATGTTGGAAGTGATCCAGCTTATCCGGATGTATCTGCTCGTGATGCAGCTGCTTTGCGGGAATTGCGGATTCTTGGCAAGATTTAAAGTTTTAGATCAAAGGAAAGAAATGCAAGTATATTTCTCGTATTGATGAATATAGTTTTTTGTGGTACGAAAAAAATTCCGTTGTTTTATCTGCAGGGGGGGAAATTTGTATATGGACCGTTCTCTCATAAATAACGGGAATATTAATCAGCCATATACTTAGGAAATGGGATAAGCAGTGAGAAAATGTGAAGTAAAAATATTTCCAATAGGAATTTTAGGTATATGCTTTGTTTTAACGGGATGTAATGCGCCTACCTATGGTACCAATAAACCAGTTTCGATACAGTTTTTTGAAGATGTTGCTAATATCACTTCATTAACACCAACAAATAACAGCAGCCAGATTGTTATGAAACCCCATCCAAAGCTTATAATACCAAGTCCTAGTTCACGCAGGTTTTTACCGGTGCCACAACAAGATAAATCTGTCAATAAAATAGCAGCATCGAAGCAGCATCGGGAAAGTACTCCTTTTCCTCACAAGCGATCATTAGTTAATGGCGCTGGTTCAGAAAATCCTTCACAGTTGAGTGCGAAGCAACGACAAGAATATTTACGTCGTCAGAGAGCACAAGTTGGAAGTTCAAAATACCGTCGCTATCTCACTGAACCACCTTTAAGTTATCGCCAACCGGCAAAAATTGCACCTATTGGTCGATAAGAAAAAGACAAAATATAAAGTATGTGAAGTATTCTTCTCATTACTTATAACGCCAAGTTCTCGTTCACTCAGAGTTATAATGCTGCTGCAAGCTGGTTGTTATTTCCATGAAATAGCAATATGGCGATAGCACCGAGAGAGTGGTTCGGCGTCACTTTTTTAACAAGAAATATCTTTTAAGTCCATTTCACAACGTTGTTTTTGTGGATAGTATAACGTGAAAGCCATTGAAAATTAGCAGCTTTATTCTTATGAAGGAGAGAGCTTATACCATCATTTTATTTTCCAGATTTCAATGTTGTGGCAATTTTTGCATTTGAGAGCTTTCATAAAAGACATTTTTAGTCTTTTCTAAAACGTTTTTTATCTAGACAGTAACCTCACTTATGAGTGCCAAGAAAGAGATTTTTATTGCTTCAATGTAATTTGAAATAAGAGTATATCTACGATATTTTGGACTTTATATTTTATATACAAAATAATGAATTATTCTTATGAATGAATGTATCATTTTATAGAAGCATATGCAGGATTAAAAGAGAAAAAAATGCTTCAAAATAGCTTTCGCTATATCAGAAGGATGAATAATCTTTTTTAAGAAATAGGATAGTTTCTAAAGAGTAAAAGTTATGGAAGAAGAATTATTTTTAGTATCGTTTTTGTACAAAAAAATCTTTAAGTAATTGAGCTGCTTCTTTTTCTTTAAAACCAGAATAAATCTCAGGTTTGTGATGACAGGTTGGTTGCTGATAAAAACGTGGACCATTTTCTATAGCACCTCCTTTGGGATCATTTGTTGCGTAATAGAGACGTCGTATGCGTGCAAATGAAATAGCAGCAGCACACATAGCACAAGGTTCAAGTGTTACATAAAGATCGCAATCAGGAAGCCTTTCGCTTTGCAATGTTTTGCAAGCCATACGGATTGCGCGTATTTCTGCGTGTCCTGTAGGGTCATATGCAGATTTTATAAAGTTACCAGCGCGTGCAATGATAGCTTTTCCACGTGTAATGATAGCACCTACGGGAACTTCATCTTTTTTTGCAGCTTCTTGCGCTTCTAAAAGGGCTATTTCCATGGGCGTCAAAGTCATAATATTCTTCCTACTGAAGGTATAGAAAATCTAAAGGTTATCTCGATAAGGAATGCTATGGAATGAATAATTTATTACGCTTTTATAATGAAAAGAATACCTCTATTTTTTTAAGAGTTTAAAACAAACTTGCAAGTCAACAGATACATTATTGTCGTTAAAGGATAGAAAATGATAAATGATTATGCTACTTCATTTTTCAGGATAAGCGGTATGGTGCATGTGAATAATTTTCTGAACATACTTGCAAAGATTGGTTTGAAACGCAAATGAATGAAAATAATGAGAGTGAACGAATTGCTAAAAGATTAGCGCGTGCTGGTGTTGCTTCGCGTCGAGATGCAGAAATGATGATTGTTTCAGGTCGTATTTCTGTGAATGGTAAAGTCGTGAAAACGCCAGCTTTTAATGTTAGCCGCTCTGATGTTATTAAAGTTGATGGCAAACCTTTACCTCCTATAGAACGAACGCGTTTATGGCTTTACCATAAGCCAGCAGGTCTTGTCACCACGAACCGTGATCCTGAAGGTAGACCTACAGTATTTAGTAATTTACCAAAAGGAATGCCGCGTGTTCTTTCTGTAGGAAGGCTTGACATTAACACGGAAGGGCTTTTGCTTTTAACCAATGATGGTGGCTTAGCGCGTGTATTAGAACTTCCTGTAACGGGGTGGGTCCGCAAATATCGCGTCCGTGCTCATGGAAGAGTAAAACAGAGTGCGCTGGATAACCTTAAAAATGGTATTGCGATTAATGGTATTTTTTATGGTTCAATTGAAGCATCAATTGAACGCGAACAAGGGTCGAATATATGGCTTTCTGTTGCTTTGCGAGAAGGAAAAAATCGTGAAATAAAGAATGTTTTAGGGGCATTGGGATTATCAGTTAATCGATTAATACGTGTATCTTATGGTCCATTTCATCTCTCTGATTTAGAAGAAGGAGCTGTGCAAGAGTTAAAAGGGCGGATGTTACGAGATCAGTTGGGAGAGCGTTTGATTATGCAAGCCAATGCAGATTTTGATGCTCCTATTCTTAAGCCATTTTCAAATTCTGCAGTTGTTGCAGAAAAGAAAAGCCAGAAAGATCTTTCTGTTGCAAATGATGGTTGGGTTTTCTCAAGTGAAAGGGTGATACGACGTCGCTCAAGAGATGGTTCTGTTGAACATAGTCGCGCACGATTAAGTACAAAATCTCATGAAAATGTAAAAAAGGAGAAAAGTGAAGAAGGAAAAGTAGAGCGTTTTCTACCGCGTTCTCGCCGTGCTAATGTTTGGATGGCTCCTGGTGCACGTCCGCAAAGTGCACGTAGAAAGCCTTCCTATAGTGAGGAGAAATCGCATGGTTATAAGAGCGATTTGGATGGTAGAAAGTCCTTTCATCGAGGCAAGGAAAAACTAAAAGAAAGTTCGTCACACAAAGAGAAGAGGGAAAGTTTTGTTCAAAAACGTGGCAAAATATCTTATGACGAGACGCATCCCTTTGGTAAGAAAGATCGCTTTTTAAAGGATAAAGAGAAAATGATAAAAGGTGGTCATGATGAGCGTTCTTTTGAGAGAAAGAAAAAAGTAAAAACATTTGGTGGTTCTATGAAAAAATCTAAATCACAGAGAGATGGTGCAAAAACTTCGAAGCGATTTGGAGGTCCACGTGCGGATTATAGGCGGTAAATTTGCTGGTCGTGTTTTATTTTCGCCTGTTAATCAGTCGATTCGCCCAACGAGTGATCGTACACGTGAAAGCCTTTTTAATATTCTTTCTAGCCGTGAAGAACAATTTTGGACCAATAAACGCATTCTTGATCTTTTTGCTGGTACGGGGGCTTTAGGCATTGAAGCACTTTCACGTGGAGCAAAGGCTGCTGTTTTTGTTGAAAATTCAGTTGAGGGGCGTGGAGTACTTCAAAAAAATATCGAAGCTTTTGAATTGCAAGGGATTGGACGGATTTTGCGTCGTGATGCAACCAAACTTGGCAATATTGGAACAATGCTTCCATTTGATGTTATTTGCGCTGATCCTCCCTATAGCCGTTGTTTAGGTGAACGTGCTTTTGTAGAAGCTTTGCGAGGAGGTTGGGCAAAAGCTGATACACTCTTCGTGCTCGAAGAAAAGAAAGATACGATTATTCATTTACCAGATATTTTTTATCTAGACGATGAGCGTTTTTATGGTGAGACAGCAATACGTCTTTATAAATTACGATTGCTTACATCTTGAGAAAGTTCTTGTTTTTATCCGATAAGATAAAAAAATGTTTTTTCACAGTTTTCTTCATTTTATATGGTTTTTAAAAGGTCAAGCAGAAAGTAAATAAAATATTCTAATGTTAAAGGAATTGATGAAGTTTTATTAGCTTTACTACAGAAGGATGTTTTTTCTCCAATAGGATATATATATCCTCGATAATAGTTATGATCTTTTTTGTCTAATTTCTTTCTGCTATACCTTAATCATTACATTTCATCAGCAGTTGAAAGCTTTAAGCTATGCAGTCTGCATTTATATTTTAATGATGCGTAACTTTTATTTTTTGTTATTGTCTAAACTTAAAAAAGATATTTTGTTTAGTATTGAAAATATTGTTCATTTATCCTGAATATTTGTGTGTTTAGTTTAGTAGTATCGCTTGTTGATTTAATCATTACATATTAAGTAGATCTTAGAGTATTAAGTATCTTATCGTTGTGCAGCTTTAAGGATACTTTTTTATATTATTTTTTATCACTAAAGATAAGTAATTTATAAAAAAGGGGAGATTATCATGTTTAAATGGATATATAGTGAAGAAATTAGTACAGAAGCAAGTGCTGAGAAAATTTGGGCTATATGGGAAGATGTGGCATCATGGCCTTGCTGGGATAGTGAACTTGAGTGGGTAGAACTTTCTGGTCCTTTCAAAGAAGGCGCTATAGGACGCATGAAACCTAAAAAAGGACCTACAGTAACTTTTACACTTGATAAAGTTATAAAAAATATTTGCTTTTCTGATTATGCTAAACTTCCTTTTACACGTATGAGTTTTAATCATGAATATATTTGTTCAACAAAATCGGGTTCTTCAAATAACAAAATTCGTCATACTGTAATTATTTCTGGCTTACTTGCTCCTTTATTTGGAATGATTATTGGATCAAAAATTAAGTTACATCTTCGCGATGCAATGATTGAAATGAGTAAGCGTGCTCTTACTGAAAACAAAACCATCTTGTAAGGGTGTGCGTTTATAAAGAAGTTAACACCTTAAAAAAGGTGCAGAAATTGTAACTTATTATTAGAATGGAATCAGTTATGAGTATACGGCAAACCAATGAGCTACGGAGCATTTTTTAGTTAGCTGTTGAAATCGATTCAAATCATCTTACGGGATTAATTTTGCGCTAAAAATCTTATGAAATTCATTGAA
>NZ_JBHIQG010000069.1:8296-9864 GCF_042196425.1 Bartonella sp. AD328YNZD
TTCATTGAAAATGAGAAAGTTTCAGAAGCTCATTGTTTCTCTTATGATGTAGGCCAATATCGTCATGATATTTGCTGGTTTCTAATGTTGCGATAGCTTTTGCATTTAAAACCTTCATAAGAGGCATTTTGTTTTCTTCTTAAATAGTTTTCATTCATATGCCCCTTATTCATGATATGCTCGCAAATAGTTGTGATTGACTCAACATGAATAGGTTCGAAACAAAGAGAATTTTATGCTATTAGGCTTTTTTATACAAATTACAAAACAATAAATTATAAGTATAAATCAAAATATTAATTTTATTGAAAGATTACAATATAATTTCTTTGATTACTTTTAAATATAAAAAATGAGTTCTTTATGATATTACGTCCATTAGGGTAAAGAAGTTTATGACTGCTCATTTTGTTGAAACCATAATGGAAGGAAATATTTTTTACTCTGTTTAAGTTTTGTTTCATTTACAAGAGTGCCGTTTCATTATGAGAGAGTTTATAGAAGAAAAGAAGTGTATACAAATATAAGGCATTTTCTTGATTCTTGCTTGGAAATTAAAGAATGCTATAGGAAAGAGATGAGGTAGGTTTTTTACTACCCAGAGGAAGGAAGACCTGTGATTTAGATCATTTTATGCTTTTCGAATTTTTGAGGATTTTGGCTTAAATTCAAGTGTTATTGCTAAGACTTTTGTTAATTGTCAATGTTCTGTTGATTTGATTGTCAGTGGAGATTTGGCTTCTAAAATGATAAGGTCCAATGAGCAATCTTGCAACTAAAGAGATTTTACGACATATTGCATCTTTTCATAAAGAAGCGAAAAAGGAAATGATTTAATGCATTAAAAGAAAAAGAATGCATGAAATGTGCATAATCTTTTGTCAGAATGCTTATCAATGTAAATAATAAAATATTTTAGGGAGTCTATAATGACTGACAAGAACCAGATTGAGAAAGCTGTTTCATTGGTTGAAGCAGCAAGGCGTTCTGGGGCCGACGCTGCTGATGCTGTTATTGTTCATGCACATTCCACCAGTGTATCTGTTCGTTTTGGGAAAGTCGAATCGACAGAATCTGCAGAGAGCAATGATTTTACTCTAAGGGTTTTTGTTGGAAAAAAAGTAGCAAGTGTTTCTGCTAATTTAGGATCTTATCCGCAAGAACTTGCGGAACGTGCTATTGCAATGGCTAAAGCTTCTCCCGATAGTTTATTTGAAGGTTTGGCAGATAAAGAGTGTTTGGTTAAGAACCCTAAAGATCTTGACCTTTTTGATGATTTTATACCCAGCAGTCATTTTTTAACAGAAGATGCTTTAAAAACGGAGGCAGCAGCTCTTGATGTTAAAGGTGTAAGCAATTCTGGTGGCGCTGCAACAGCTTATGGCCGTAGTGGACTTATTCTTGTGACCAGTGATGGTTTTTGTGGAGCCTATCGTTCCAGTTGTTTTTCACGTTCTTGTAGTGCTCTTGCAGGTGAAGGAACACAGATGGAGCGGGATTATGATTATACAACAGCCTTACATTTTTCTGATTTAGAGGCAGCAGAAACTGTGGGAAAGAATGCAGGG
>NZ_JBHIQG010000070.1:0-1847 GCF_042196425.1 Bartonella sp. AD328YNZD
ATACAAATAGCCATTCAGAAACAAACGCTTGGACAACAGCTGTAAAGTCCTCAAATGGGGGAGGCGTTGCTCTATTTTATTCCATGTTAAATGATGTGTCGATAGGGGCCGATGTCAATGAGGAGGGAGCTTTTGAGATGCAGGATGGGGTGATTAAAGCAACCAGAATGGGGATCAGTGTTGGGGGTAAAGGGTCGTTTGTTTCTTTGACTAAGACAGAGATTAAAATACCTTCTGATGTGATAGGTCTTTTGAGTCATAATGGTGCAAAAATTTATATGAAAGGAGGAAAAATTGATTTTGCTGATGGTATTGGTGTTCAAACAGGAGGAGATGGAGAAATTAATTTAGAGGGTGTTTCTATTACTGGGAAGGGGAAACAGGGAACAAATACAGATAATCATCGTGAAGGTTCTGCTTTTAGTATGCTTCAGGGGAAAGGCATGATTAATTTTCAGAAGGGCAATGTTAATGTTAACAATGCTCATGGCATTGTATTGCAGGGGAATAATCATAATGCTACTCATATTAAACATTCCAGTGTTTTTGTGAGAGGGAATGCATTTAATGGCATGCGCTTTTTTTGGGAAGCTGTATTAAATGATAAAAAAACAATTATACCAGGAAAAGGGGCGGTTCAGTTGACTCAGACAACTTTTATGGCTCCAGAAAGTACAGCTATTTATAGCCGCCAATTCGAAAGTTCTGTTAAACTCTTACAAAATTCAACAGTTTCTGGTGATTCACTCCTGAAAGCTGTTGAACGTTCCAATGTAAAAATTGAGGCTGATGCTTCTACCCTTGTAGGAGGCGCATATGTTGATGAAAGTTCTACAGCCACGGTAGAGTTAAAAAATGGTTCAAAGTGGATTTTATCGCGACCAAAATATGGACGATTGCAAAATTCTAATGCCTCTGATTCTAAGTTAGAGGATTATTCCGCCATTTCATCGGTCGAACTTACAGATAGTTCTCTTATTTTTGAAGAATTAAAATCTAAAATAACAGATGGTTATCAGACACTTCTCATCGGAAAAGGATCAGGGACTGTCTATAAAGCGCACGGTGATGTGAATCTTTATCTTAATGCATATTTGGATCAAGGAGGAGAGCTTGAAAAGCAAAAAACTGACCGGCTTTTAATCAATGGTGATCTTGAAGGACAAACGACAGTTCATGTGTATAAGGTTCCTGGAAGCCCAGGGGCATCGACGGGAGATGGCGGTAATGATCAGGGTATTTCCATTATTCAGGTTTATGGGCAAGCTGCTGAAGATTCTTTTCAGTTAAAGGGGGGGTATGTGGCACTTAAAGATTCCCCCTATCAATATCATCTTAAGAGTTATGGTCCAAGCTCTGCTGTAGGAACGGCAGATTTCAATCAAAGAGTGCTTAAAAATACTGGAACATTTTGGGATTTCCGCCTCGAAAGTAAATTTGTTGATTCTCCCTCTCTTGATTCTACTGAAATTGTTCCTCCTGCTTCTGATGAGACTCCTTTTTTTCCTAAAATTCATCCTAGTCTTACTGGAAGTGAGGTTGATGCTATCGATTCTCATTCTCAGCAAAAACCTCAGGAGCCAAGTCTTTATTCTTCTGTAGATTCTCTGGAGAAGGATTCCCATCTTATGACCACACCTGATACATCTGATGCTTTTGTGCTTAATGCTCCAAATCATCCTCCTCCTTCTCTTGCACCTGTTATTCCCGTTATTGCTGAAGCTCATCCAGTTGTGCCTACATCAGATTCATCTGTACTGTTCCCTGTTTCACCGACTAGTTCTGTTGTTTTTGTCCCCCCCGCATCAGGTTTACCTGTACCGCCCCCTGTTTCACCGACTAGTTCT
>NZ_JBHIQG010000070.1:1947-9683 GCF_042196425.1 Bartonella sp. AD328YNZD
CCCTGTTTCACCGACTAGTTCTATTGTTGTCCCTCCCACATCAGGTTCACCTGTACCGTCCTCTGTTTCACCGACTAGTTCTGTTGTTGTGTCCCCTGCATCAGGTTCATCTGCTTCACCCTCTGTTCTTTCTACTTCTTCTGTTGTTGTGCCGCCTGCATCAGGTTCATCTATCTCGCCTTCTGTTCCATCCTCTGTTATACCACCTGTTTTTGAGCTTTCTTCTCATTTTGAACAAAATATGAGAGCTGTTGTTCCGCAGGTTTTGACTTATATTCTTGTGCCAAATACCTTATTTCATGCTGGATTGGTGGATATCAGTAATCAAAATAAGCAGTTGCAAACACTGCGAACTTTTTCTAGGCGGTTGTTGAAAGTGAGCGAAAATCCCGCTTTGTTTTTGCGCGGTTACGGTGGACATCACCGTTATACTTCAAATTTGTCTGCACTTGAATATAGATATGGAGGCAACCTTGATTATAATGCACTAGAGGCAGGTATTCTACTCAAGAAAATTGAAAATGCGTACAGTGTAACATCCTTTGGAATTATAGGCAATTATGGCAAGCTTTCTTTGCTGCCTCGGGAGGTTAAACAAAGTCAAGAAAGTACATTTGATAAATGGACAATCACAGCATATGGGAGCATGCAACATGATACGGGGCTTTATATGGATGGTCTCGTCTCTTATGGTTTGTTTAATGGAAATGTTCTCACACTTGAGCGAGGTAAGACGGCTACATTGAGAGGTAAACCCCTGAGTGTTTCCTTAACTGCTGGTAAAACATTTACGATAGGTCGTCGATATTTTATTTTTGAACCTCAGTTTCAATTTGTTTATCAAAATCTCCAGTTTCATAAGACTCGTGATATTGATAATTTTAATATTGATATGCAAAGACCAGATCATTGGGAGGTGCGTATTGGGGGACATTTAACCAAAACACTGACATTGACTAAAGAGACACATGTTCTTTCATTTTATGGCAAACTTCATTTCATTCGTAATTTTGATGATAAACAATTTGTGTATTTTAAAGATGCTTTCCAGCTTGGTTCTTTGGGTTCTTCTTTAGAAGCAGGGGTTGGGTTTAATGCCCGTCTCTCATCCAAACTTTCTCTTTATAATGATCTCATTTATCAGCACAAATTTACGAAGGCTGGTTTTTCCGGAACACATTTTTCTGGTGGTTTAAGCTATCATTTTTAATTGTACTTTTCCTTTAATTTATCTTTTGTAAAAAACAATAAGCACAAAACATGATTTTATTGTGTTATTTTTACGATTTTTAACTTTACATATAATACAAAACGAATTATCTGGACGACACATAGTGATAATAACCTGTAAATGATCCAGATGTATTTTTTCGGTTTTTGATGAAGATAAAATGAAGAAAGTTTAAAGTAAATTATGATTAAAGTATTAAAGCGCCATGTGTGTGTATGTTCTTTTACAACCTCTATTTTTTTCTTTGCGCACAATATAGATGTGAGTGCAGAAGATTATAAACCCTCATGTAATTCCCTTTTTAAATCGTATTCGTGTGATGTTGTTGATGCCGCTAAGACTATTGAAAGAAGCGACCAAGAACAAGAATATGTGAAAGGATTGGATACAAGTGTTAAAAGTGATGTTTCTATGTCCCAATCCAATAATGCAGTTATTGAGCTGAAAAAAGGTAAAGAGGAAAAAGGCATTTCAGGAATTGGTGGGACTTTGGAATTTAATAAATCTGAGAAGATTACATCAGCTGTGGTTGTGTCAAAAGATGATACAAGTTCTTTTAAGAAAGTTTCTGTTAAGGGAAATGGTGAAAAGGAAAAAAGTAGTAAGATATCTCAATCAGTATTTGGCGTGAAGCAGGGCGGTTTTCTCTTCGTTGATGATGGTGAAGTTCATGTTACAGATATTCATGGTATAGCGATTGAGAGTGCAGAACCGATTTTTAAGGAAAGATCACTTGAGGTGCGGGATAATTTTATGTCTTTGGTTTCTGTGGAAAACTCAAAGATCACTCTTAAGGGAGATGGAGCTCATGGTTTGCATTTTAGGGGAAACCCTTCGCAAAATGAATATCAAGAGGGAGAGCTTCTTACGAGTTTAGGTGAAGTTCGATTTAAAAAAACAGCTCTTCATGTTCCCGATGGTACAGCTATTTATAGTGATGATGCGAGGAGATATCCTTACATTACAGCATCAGAAGGTTCTCGTATCTTTGCCGATCGGTTATTAGATGTTAAGAATAATTCATTTGTTGCGCTTGATGCCTATGCGTCTTTTCTTGCAGGGGGAGCACAGGTTGAGAAAGGTTCTTACGGTAGTGTTGAGTTGTTCAATCAATCAAAATGGACTGTAAAAGCAAGTAAAAGTGCACTTAAGAAGAATGGGAAAGGTCCGTATTTTGCAGATTCGTCTGTTTCATTTGTAAGGCTTATTAATAGTTCTATTTTATTTAATAAACCCCAAAACGGTTATTATCAGAGACTTCATGTAGGAAGCGTAGAGGATAAATCCAGTGACTATGCTTATATTGCGGGAGGGGATGCACGCTTATATGTTAATGCACATCTTGCTACCAATGGTACAAGCAAAAATGTAAAAGCTGATACACTTGTGATCTATGGTGATGTTTACGGAAAAACCAAGGTGTATATTGTAAATCCTTCGGTGATTCTAGGGAAAGGAAAGACGCTAAAAGTTAAGAAAGGAGATCGCCATGATACTTCAATTATTCAGGTTTATGGAAAAGCAGCGGAAGATTCTTTTAAACTGGCAACTGGTTATGTTGCTTTAAGAGGAGCTCCTTATCGATATAGTCTGCGTGCGTATGGTCCAAACTTTTCCCATGGACACGCAAAAGTGGAAAATAAATTAGCTAAAGGAACAGCAGTAAAGCATAATGGCGATTTTTGGGATTATCGGCTTGAGGCTGAACATATTCAGCGTTCTTCTTATCAGTTGAAAAAGCGTGCTCAGTTGAAAAAGCGTGCTCAGTTGAAAAAGCATGTTTCTCATTTCCGTGTGTCTCGTTCTTTAAACGCTCATCCGCATCATAATAATGTTGTTGCCGGTCATGATGCTTCTGCTCATTATCTTGAAGAGGGCGTTAAAGCTGTTGTACCACAAGTTCCAACCTATCTATCAATGCCTAATGCTTTGTTTCAAGTTGGTTTGATGGATATGAATAATCACAACAAACTTTTGGAGACATTGCGTACCACTGCTGGGGCTTTGGGAGAAAATGGTAAAAAACCTGCATTTTTTGCGCAAGGCTACGGTGGAAGTTATCATTATGTTTCTGATCTGTCTGCGCTTGAATATGGTTATGGCGGAAATTTGAATTATAACGCTATAGAGGCAAGTATATTGCTCAATGCGATTGAGGATACATATCACACTTTGAGCTTTGGAATAATGGGGAACTATGGGAAAATTTCTCTACAGCCTCAAGATGTTGAAGAAAGCAAAAAAAGTACATTTGATAAATGGTCTGTTACAGCATATGGCAATATGCAGCATGATGCAGGATTTTATATCGATGGACTTTTTTCCTACGGGTTATTTAAAGGGGATGTTCTGACACAAGCAAGAGGCAAAACAACAACATTGAAGGGGACACTTTTGAGTGCTTCATTGGCTGCCGGTAAGTCATTTATGACAGGACATAAGGGACTTATTTTTGATACGCAAGTTCAGGTCGTTTATCAAAATATACGATTTGATAAGACCTCTGATATCGATGGATTTGATATCGAAATGGGAAAGCTTGATCAGTGGGTGATGCGTGTTGGCGGGAATTTAAGCAAGACGCTTGCTGCTTCTGAAGAAGGGCATGTTGTTTCTTTCAATGGGAAACTTCATCTTACCAATAGTTTTGGCGGAAAACAACGTGTGCAGTTTGGAGATGAATTCCAATTAGGAGCTTTTGGTTCTTCTTTAGAAACTGGAGTGGGGCTGAAGGCTCAGTTGTCTTCAAACTTTGCATTGCATGGAGATGTGACTTATCAGCATCGTCTTAGCAAAGCTGGTTTTTCAGGGACGATTTTTTCAGGTGGTTTACGCTATCGTTTTTAGATGCCTATGAAATATAGAGTAATTTTTACATAAGTTATACAGTGTTGTGAGAAGTATAAATGAGTATTAAGTTTTATACTTCTCATTGTTTGTGTGTTTAATTTAGCTTTATGGAGAATATTTTTTATTTTTAAGTAATGGGGTAAAGGACAAATTATAATAGAATTATGGTTAATTTATTAAGCGGATATAGATTTTTATTTATTACGGCGGCTATTGTTTCTTTTTTGCCAATTGTGAGTGCTAATGCTAAGCCTAATAATTTAGGAACTCCCTGTAATGTAGCAAAGAGTTTATTTACATATAACGATAGTAAAAAATACACGATAAGTAATAAAAATCATACTTTTTCTGTTTTTCCACAAGATGATTTGACTGCGGTTGTATCTATAGAAAAAGCAGGGACTGTTTTAAATTTGTTACAGATGAATATTATGGCGGGTAAAGCAAAGCAGTCATTTTTATATAGTGCATCTGTAAAAGATGATGGCAAGCTTGTTCTAACCAATTCAAATATTAAGGATATGTCCGGTTTTCGTGTTCAGAACGGGCAAGTTGTGATGAATAGAGGGAAGATTGAAGGTAGTTCGCAAGCTGTATGTGCGGAAGGAAAAAAAACCGATATTGCTTTAGTGAACGTAAATATTGATATCGTATCAGATGATTTGAATGTAAAAGGAAGTGGATTTTTTAGTAGTTCTGATGCATTTGTTAGGATGTCGGGCAGTAACGTTACTTTTAATGGAGTTGGTGCGTTTTCAACGCAATTTGGGGGGAGATATCTTATTGATACCACACATATTCAGGGCAAAGGTAAGAAATACACGATTGTAGTTGATGATGAGAGTATTGATGAATTTCCAGGAGCTTTTGACATATCACAAGGTGGTAATGTTCATTTGCGTGGTGATTCTATTCAGCTGACTGATATGCATGGCTTCTTGATTACGAATTTTGCAGGTTATGCAGATGCTGAAGGTAAGTTGATTCAAGAATACGCTTCATCAAATGCGTTTAAAAAGACAAATATTAAGATTGAAAGGGCAGAAATTTCTGTTCAGGGTGAGGGAGTATATGGTCTGTATTTTTATGGATTAGATCCAGATGTATGGGATGATGTGTTTAAGGTAGGGAGTGAAAAACTTTCAAAAGTAGAACAAATTGTTTTGGGTGAAGCATCTTTGCATTTGTCAGAGACAACTTTTTCAGTTCCCGATGGTATTGCCATTTATAGTACGGGAGATGATATTTATGGAGCTGAAGCTACCATTGAATTAACAGAAAGGACAAAGATCTCTGGTGATTTATTGCTAAAGGCTCAAAATAGTTCTTCTCTATTGGTGAAAGCAAAGGATTCTATACTTACAGGGGGTATCCATGTTGAGGATGCATCGACTGTTCATTTAGAATTAACACATAGCTCTTCATGGTATCTCACCAAAAAGAAGCATAAAGATTTGCAGGAATCATTTCCTGTAGATTCATCACTTTCGTCTATAAGCATTTCTGATAGCACAATTTTTTTTGATAAAGTTATATCTCAAGGTTATCAAACGCTGTATATTGGAAAAGTATATATTGAAAAAGGAAGTGATCTAAATGACCTAACTTCAATAGACGGGGTACAAGAAGCCTATAATGCAAAGGGAAATGTGCAGATTAAGATGAGTGCGTCTGTGAATAATGACGGCTCGTTTAATCCTCAAAAAACTGACCGTATTTTGATCTACGGGAATGTCTTGGGAAGTACACTGCTCGTGATGGAAAATTTTTCCAAAAGTTCAGAAAAGGAAGCTGCTAGTGAAGGCAGCAGTAGTATTTCACTCGTTCAAGTTGCTGGGATGGCGGAGGAGAGTTCTTTTAAATTGCATAATAATTATATTACAATTAATGGCTTACCTTATCAATATCATCTTCGCGCTTATGGTCCAAGTTCTTCTTTGGGAAAAGCAGATCCAAAGAATAGATTGGTTACAGGAAGTGAAGATTTTTGGGATTTTCGTCTCGAAGGTGTTTATATTAATCCTAAATCGGATTCTTCTGAATCTAAATCCACTTCCATTTCGTCTTTAAGTCCTACGCTTTTACCATCCCCACCTGAATCAGAAACTATTCCTTCGGAGCCACTAGCAGAGCATAGTTTGCCTACATCTTCTCCGTCTGTACAATCTCCTTCTGTTGAAGTTGTGTCTGTACCATCTAAATCGTCTTTATCTGAAGGATCTCTTCCTACTGATTCTCTTTCACCTTCATCTATTGAAACAAACTCCTCTTTTGTTGTATCATCTACTTCGGTGGATTCTTCGCTTACGGATTCTACTACTGTTCCTACAACTGTAGAATCAATGTCTTCAGGTTCTGAGCCGTCTTCTTCTATAGTTCCTCTACCTATGGATTCTGTTTCATTTGTACCTGTTCCAGATGATCTGAAGGATTCTGGTTCTGCGCAGCCTATATCTGCATTGTTTTCTTCAGTTGAAACTTCTACTAAGGTTTTGTCATCTACGCCCTCTGTTTCGGTAGATACATCATCTACGCCTTCCACTTCTTCTATAACTGTTCTGCCTTCTGTGCCAACCAATCCGGTTACACTTCCGTCTAAGGATTCTGTTTCTACTGTTCCTACACCTGTGAAAACAAGGTCTTATGGGGTTGAGTTATCTACTTCGGTAGATCCTCTGCTTACGGATTCTGCTCTATCTTCATTTATTCCAACTGTTCCAGAGAATCCTTCTGCTGATGAGGTGTTGCCATCTGAGCCATCTGTTCCAGTATCTTCTTCATCTACGGATTCTGTTGTTCTTCCTTCTGAACCAGTTGAATCAAAGTCTTCTGAGCATCCCTCTGCGCCAACTGTTCTAGAGAATTCTGCTAGTGTGCAACCTACGGCGGCATCGTTTGTTTCAGGTGAAACTTCTATGGAAGAGGTGTTGTTATCTGAGTCATCTGTTCCGGTATCTTCTTCATCTACGGATTCTGTTGTTCTTCCTTCTGAACCAGTTGAATCAAAGTCTTCTGAGCACCCCTCTGCACCCACTGTTTCAGACAATCCTTCTGCTGTGCCTATGCCTGCACCATTTGTTTCAGTTGAGACTTCTACAGATGAGGTTATGCCATCTAAGCCCTCTGTTCCGGTCTCACCTTCATCTACGGATTCTGTTTCTCCTCCTTCTGCCCCTGTTGAACCAAAGCCTTCTGAGTCCTCTGAGGCTTTAGATCCTTCGTCTAATCTCTCTATACCGCTTGATGTTCCCCCTGAGCTAGGTATTAGAGCTGTTGTTCCTCAATTGCCAACTTATCTCCTTTTACCAAATGCTTTGTTCTATGTTGGTTTGATGGATACGACCACGCAAAATAAGACGTTGGAGACAATGCGGAATGCTTTTCATTCTTCTTGGAAAGAGAATGAAAAGACAGCCTTTTTTCTGCATGCTTATGGGGGGAGCCATCATTATGCTTCCAATTTATCTGCTTTTGAATATGGCTATGGCGCAGAGCTCGATTATAATGCACTTGAAGCAGGTGTTTTATTGAACGAGATTGAGAGTTTATATACTCGTATATTCTTTGGTGCTTTGGGAAACTATGGAAATCTTTCTCTACACCCTCAGGATGTTGAACAAAGCAAAAAAAGCGCATTTAATAAATGGTCTGTTGC
>NZ_JBHIQG010000071.1:0-1692 GCF_042196425.1 Bartonella sp. AD328YNZD
AATTTAAATGTAGAATAATCAGTTGTTCTTATAAAGCAATATATTATAAAAATTGAAACCATTGGAAAAATTAATATCAATTGGGAAGGAAAACTTTTGCTTTTTAAAATAAATCGAGCATTCTCTTTACAAGTCACCATTACGATGTAAAAGTGTTGCAGCAGCTAAAACATTTTCAGCATGTCCAGATACACTTACTTTGCGCCATTCTTCTGTTATTATTCCATGTGCATCAATTAAAAAAGTGCTCCGTTCAACACCCATATATTTGCGTCCATACATACTTTTCTCCACCCAAACACCATAAGCTTCAAGGGTCCTTTTTTCTTCATCAGAAACCAAGATGACATCAAGTTCATGTTTTACTTTAAATTTATCATGTTTTTTTACATTATCTGGAGAGATTCCAATAACAACAACACCAATTTCATCAAATTTCGTCTTTAATTTTGTAAAATCAAGCGCTTCGCTTGTGCATCCACTGGTATCATCTTTGGGATAAAAATATAAAACAACAGGTTTTCCTTTAAAGTCAGAAAGACATACTATCTCTCCTCCATCGCGTGGTAAATTAAAATCAGGAGCAAGAGTACCTTTCATTGAGTTTATCATTTTTTTATCTTTCTTTTTAAGCGCAAAGATCAATTACTAGCATACAGAGAAGGAATAAAGTTTCAACTCTCTAAAATAGAATTATTTCAAAGACTTTTTCGCCATCATATAAAATTATTCTGTCATAAGAATTAAATTAAAAAATGAGGGAAGAAAGCGTAAGAAAGATCAATATCACGGATATAAATATAGAATGAATGAGACATCAATAGATTATAGCGGTTTGATCAAAATATGTTTTTTCTTTCCGAAAGAAAGTTTAATGATTCCTTCTGCTGTCACATCTTTTTCAATAATAAGGTGTGTTTCATCCTCAATAATTTGATCATTTACACGTACGCCCCCACCTTGAACGTGTCGGCGTGCCTCACTATTAGATTTAGCAAGTCCTGCTTGTACTAAAAGAGTGAGCAATCCAACACCTTTTTTAAATTCTGAGGAATTAATTTCAACAGTTGGAAGATTTTCTCCCAGAGTTTTTTCTTCAAACGTTTTGCGAGCCGTTTCTGC
Organism: Bartonella sp. AD328YNZD; assembly: GCF_042196425.1. NCBI lineage: Bacteria > Pseudomonadati > Pseudomonadota > Alphaproteobacteria > Hyphomicrobiales > Bartonellaceae > Bartonella > Bartonella sp. AD328YNZD. The sequence goes on from NZ_JBHIQG010000071.1 coordinate 1,123, forward strand.
AGCTTCATCGGCAAGAGCGCGTCCATGCAACATTGCTGTAACTTCTGTTGCAAGAATTTTTTTTGCTTCGTTAATTTCAGTTCCTTGTAATAGAGAAAGTTTAAGAATCTCATCCATCGGTAATGGAGTATAGAGCTTTAGAAATCGTATTACATCAGCATCTTCTGTATTGCGCCAGTATTGCCAAAATTGATAAGGTGAAAGCTTATCCGCATTCAGCCATACAGCTCCATTCAATGATTTACCCATTTTGGCACCGGAAGAGGTTGTCAGCAATGGTGATGTTAACGCATATAATTGCGGTGTTCCTAAACGATGCCCTAATTCGATTCCGTTAATAATGTTGCCCCACTGATCAGAGCCCCCCATTTGCATACGCAACCCATAACGTTTATAAAGTTCAACAAAGTCATAAGCTTGCAGAATCATATAATTAAACTCTAAGAATGACAAAGAGTGTTCACGCTCAAGTCTGAGTCTGACAGAATCAAATGACAACATACGGTTGACAGAAAAATGCTTTCCTACATCACGCAAAAATTCTAAGTAGTTTAAATTGCATAACCATTC
>NZ_JBHIQG010000071.1:1792-9676 GCF_042196425.1 Bartonella sp. AD328YNZD
TCAATAAGTTCTTCATGACATCCACTGAAAAAGTGATTAGCCTCTTCCAATATTTCTTGTGTGATGATGATACCTTTTTGTGTTTTCAACTTATCGACAAGTATTTGAACATCTTTTGGGGGAGAAACTTTATCGATACCACCATGAATGATAAGCCCAGAAGAGGGACAAGGAGCAAGAAATGAAAAGTCATAAACATTAGGCTGAGGAGCAACTGAGATAAATCCCTCAATTTCCGGTCGGCGCATTAAAAGCTGCATACCAATCCATGCTCCAAATGAATATCCTGCTACCCAACAATTCTTAGAATCTGGATGTTGTGTTTGCACCCAATCGAGAGCAGCAGCAGCATCTGAAAGTTCTCCTATTCCATAATCAAATTCACCCTGACTACGACCAATACCACGAAAGTTAAAACGTAAAGTTGTAAAGCCACGTTGTTGGAACATATAAAAGAGGTCATAGACAATTTTATGATTCATAGTTCCACCAAATTGGGGATGAGGATGCAAAATGATCGCAATGGGTGCATTTTTTTGTTGTGAAGGTTGATAACGCCCTTCGAGCCGACCCGCAGGACCGTTAAAAATAATTTCTGGCATAAAATGCTCCTTAATGCAATAAAAGGCTCTCTTTGACCTTGGTCGACTTTTACCATAGAATCTCTTAAATAATTATTAGATATTCTTTTTTTAGTGCACTTTTCAAGAAAATTGCGCTATTTTTTTAATCAATTCATAAGATTAATGATTGCGATGTAAAATGGTTATAAAACGCCGATATTTTGATCATAACGCAACAACACCACTCAAAAAAGTGGCACGGATAGCGTTACTGGAATCTTTAGAAATATTTGGTAATCCATCATCGGTTCATAAGGAAGGGCGTGCGGCTAAAACTTTGTTGCAAAGGGCCCGTCGGCAAATCGCTGAAAATCTTAAAACAGATCCAGATCACGTGGTATTTACCTCTGGTGCGAGTGAAGCTGCAATGACTTTGTTAACACCCTTTTACAATATTGGGAAAGCAAAAGTTAAATTTTCTCATCTTTACCTTGGAGCGACTGAACATCCCTCTGTTGCAGAGGGAGGACGTTTTTCTAAAGAGTTGATAAGCGTCATTGCTGTTGATCAAGATGGGCTCATTCAACAAGATAAATTAACATCACTCTTAGCGGCTCACGATAAAACAAAAGGTTTACCTCTTGTTGCTATTCAAGCTGCAAATAGTGAAACTGGTGTTGTTCAACCATTAAAAGAAATAGCTGCTGTTGTTCGCGATTTAGGAGGCACTCTTGTTGTTGATTTGACACAATATGTAGATAAAAATTTTGTTGATATTCATCAGTTAGGAGGAGACTTTTTTATACTGTCTGCCCATAAAATTGGCGGTCCTAAAGGGATAGGTGCTTTTGTTTCATGTGGTAATCTTCTCACTCCACATCCTCTTATTGTCGGGGGAGGACAGGAAAAAGGTTTACGGGGAGGAACAGAAGCATTGCCCCTTATTGCTGCTTTTGGGGCAGCAATGGCTGATTGTTTCACGCAAGAAGAAAGAAAACAATTAATATATTTACGCAATAAATTAGAAGATGGACTACAAAAAATAAGTAAAAATGTTGAAATTTTTGGTAAAAGAGTTCAACGTTTGCCAAATACAACTTACTTTACCGTGAAAAATATAAAAGCTGAAACGATGCAAATTGCTTTTGATTTAGAAGGGTTTTCTGTATCAGCTGGTTCTGCCTGTTCTTCGGGAAAAGTAAAACAAAGCAAAGTGTTGGAGGCAATGGGGTATCATGTTCCAAATGGTGCCATTCGCATTTCGCTAGGGCGTGGTACAACTTCTGAAGATATTGATGATTTTCTGTCGTTTTTTTCTCAAATTATAAGCAGGAAAAAAGGAGAAGATTTATCATCAGAAAGTTATAAAAATTAGAATTATTTTAAAAATAAAATAAGTTTGATTGAAATTTTTGCACTTTACCTATAGCCTAGGAGATAACTTGCTTACTTTAATCTTGTAAAAAACAAGACTTTAGTTACCGGTTTTTGACGCCAAAAAATGGAGAAAATTTATGCCGGCAGTACAAGAAACGATACGCCAAGTACGTGAAATAGATGTTGACCAATATAAATATGGTTTTGAAACCAATATTGAAACCGATAAAGCTCCAAAAGGCTTAAATGAGAATATTATCAAATTTATTTCCGTTAAAAAAAATGAGCCTGAATGGATGCTAACATGGCGCTTAAAAGCTTACCGCCGTTGGCTGACAATGCAAGAGCCTCATTGGGCGCGTCTTGAATATCCTAAAATTGATTTTCAGGAGCTTTATTATTATGCTGCTCCAAAAAATCATACAGGACCAAAATCTTTGGATGAAGTGGATCCTGAGTTATTAGCAACGTACGAAAAACTTGGCATTCCTCTTAAAGAACAAGAGATTTTGGCAGGAGTAAGAAAACAGTCTGATCCCTCCACTTTTGATGACAGTATGTCTGTATCGGGGCAGGTGGCTGTTGATGCAGTCTTTGATTCTGTTTCTGTTGTAACAACATTCAAAAAAGAACTGGCACGTGCTGGTGTGATTTTTTGTTCTATTTCAGAGGCGATTATTGAACATTCTGAGCTTATTAAAGAATATTTAGGAACAGTTGTACCTATAAGTGATAATTATTATGCGGCTTTAAATGCAGCTGTCTTTACAGATGGTTCATTTGTTTATATTCCCAAAGGGGTTCGTTGTCCTATGGAGCTTTCAACTTATTTTAGGATTAATGAACGCAACACTGGCCAATTTGAACGAACATTGATTATCGCCGCTGAAGATTCCTATGTTTCTTATCTTGAAGGGTGTACAGCACCCCAACGTGATGAAAACCAACTTCATGCTGCTGTTGTTGAGCTTATTGCGCTTGAAAATGCAGAGATTAAATATTCTACAGTACAAAACTGGTATCCTGGCGATAAAGATGGAAAGGGCGGTATTTATAATTTTGTGACGAAGCGTGGAGATTGTCGAGGTGATAACTCTAAGATTTCATGGACACAAGTTGAGACCGGTTCTGCGATTACTTGGAAATATCCATCCTGTTTACTGCGCGGTGAGAACGCGCGTGGAGAATTTTATTCTATTGCTGTTGCAAACGGTCATCAACAAATTGATTCCGGTACAAAAATGATTCATTTAGGAAAAAATACATCCAGTCGTATTATTTCCAAAGGCATTTCTGCTGGTTTTTCAAATAACACGTATCGAGGACAAGTTACAGCGCATAGAAAAGCACAAAATGCGCGTAACTTTACGCAATGTGATAGTTTGTTAATCGGGAATGATTGTGGTGCGCATACAGTTCCTTATATTGAAGCAAAAAATGCAACAGCTCAGTTTGAACATGAAGCCACAACATCAAAAATTTCCGATGACCAACTTTTTTATGTTATGCAAAGAGGAATTCCTGAAGAAGAAGCTATCGCATTAATTGTAAATGGTTTTGTAAAAGAGGTCATTCAAAAACTTCCCATGGAATTTGCTGTCGAAGCGCAAAAGCTTATTGGTATTAGCCTTGAAGGTAGTGTTGGATAATTTTATTTAATGAGATAAATAGAAGACTTTATGTAACAAGGCTGTAACGGTAGCACATAATGCTAAAAATGACCTCTATGGTAATTACAAAAGTAGATGGATGCTAAGGTAAAATAATACGCATTGATATCTGAAAAACAGCCAAAACAGGATTAAATGATGTTAGAGATCAAAAATTTGCACGCCCGTATTGCTGAAACCGATACAGAAATTATTCGTGGTTTAAACTTGACAGTTCAAGACGGAGAAGTTGCCGCTATCATGGGACAAAATGGAGCCGGAAAATCAACTTTATCTTATTTGCTTGCTGGTCGTGATGATTATCAAATAACAGAAGGAGATATTCTCTATAATGGACAATCACTTTTAGAAATGGATCCAGCAGAACGTGCTGCATATGGTGTTTTTCTTGCATTTCAATATCCAATGGAAATACCAGGGGTAGCAACAATGGAATTTTTAAAAGTTGCGATGAATTCTCAACGCAAAGCGCGAGGTGACGAAGAACTTAAAATTCCTGAATTTATAAAATGTGTTAAAGAAGTTTCAGCCAAACTTGAAATAGATATGGATATGCTAAAGCGTCCATTAAATGTAGGTTTTTCAGGTGGAGAAAAAAAACGCGCTGAAATTTTACAAATGGCACTTCTTGAGCCTACACTTTGCATTTTAGATGAAACGGATTCTGGTTTAGATATTGATGCGCTAAAAATTGTTGCAGATGGTGTTAATAAACTTCGCGATTCAAAACGTTCATTTTTGGTGATTACCCATTATCAACGGCTGCTTAATTATATTATTCCTGATACGGTACATGTTCTTTATAAAGGACAAATTATCAAAAGCGGTGATAAATCCTTAGCACTTTATTTAGAGCAAAATGGGTATGCTGATCTTATTAGGGAAGCGGTTTGAGGTTATTAAATATGAATGCACAGCAAAACTTGTTAGCGGTTGAAGAAAATATACTCAGTAATTTTAATCAGTATGTAAACCACTTACCTGGTGATAAAGCTGTACAGGAAATCCGCAAGAAAACTATTGAGCAGTTTCAAACGACACGGCTTCCTTCCCGTAAAATCGAAAGTTGGCATTATACCAATCTGCGTACCTTACTGAAGTCTATTAGCAATTTTTCAAAAGTTCAAGACAATCAATTGGTTGATGCATTGCTTTCAGAAAGTGCTGTTTTCTCCATAAACAATGGAAAAACATCGATAGAGTCAAAGATAGACAATATTGCAGTAAAACGCCTTTCAGATGCATTAGAAGATAATTCTTTACAGATAAATCAAAACATTTCTGATGAAGATTTTATTGGACAGTTAAATACAGCTTTTGTTACAGATGGTTGGCTTTTTCACATCCCTGAGAATACAAAGTTAAATATCCCCATTGAGTTACAAAATATACAAATGGGGGGACAATCTCATATTTTTTCGGATATAAAAGTTGATAAAAATAGTCAAGTTATGTTTATTGAACATCAGGTTGGCAATGATAAAGATACCTTTGTCAGTTCAATATTTTCATTAAATGTTGCTGCTGATAGTGATGTTACGTGGATTCTCATTCGCAATCGTGATTTTAATTCTACACAATTTGGTCGATTTTGTGCTGTTCTTGATCAAAGAGCGAAGTTATCACTTTATGTCATTAATATAGGGAGTCAATTAAATCGCCAAGAAATCGATATTGAATTACAGGGAGAAGAATCTGACTTTCAATTACGCGTCATAAATTTATTATCAGGACAAACACATAGTGATCTTACAATGACTGTTCGTCACGTGGAAGAAAAATCAACATCAACCGAAATTATACGCAATGTGGTTACAGATAAGGCTGTTGGTGTTTTCCAAGGAATAATACGTGTTTCTCAAAAAGCGCAAAAAACAGATGCACGCATGGCTTGTAATAGCCTTATTCTTTCAGATGATGCAGAATTTAATGCAAAGCCTGAATTAGAGATTTTTGCTGATGATGTTGCATGCGGTCATGGTGCAACAGTTGCTAATATTAATCATGATTATCTTTTTTATCTCATGGCGCGCGGTATTCCATTTAAAACGGCTCGTGCACTTTTAATCAAAGGATTTATCTCTGAGCTTATTGATGACATCAAGCAAGATAATATTCAGATTATTTTGGAGAATATCATTGGTAAATGGCTTGAAAAAAATGTTTAAGGTGGAAAAAATGGAAAATAACGTACAAACATTTACTTATAATGTAGAAGAAATTCGGCGTGATTTTCCTCTTTTGCACCATCAAGTTTATGGAAAGCGATTAGCCTATCTTGATAGTGCTGCTTCTGCCCAAAAACCACAATCAGTACTCAGTGCAATGAATAATTATTATCACTATAGTTATGCTAATGTGCATAGGGGAATGTACTTTTTAGCCAATGCAGCAACGCAATCCTATGAAAATTCTCGTGAAACCGTTCGTGTTTTTCTAAATGCACAAAAAGCGGAGGAGATTGTTTTTACGAAAAATGCAACAGAAGCTATTAATACTGTTGCTTATGGTTGGGCTATGCCTAAACTCAAGGAAGGTGATGAGATTGTTCTAACGATTATGGAACATCATTCAAATATTATTCCTTGGCATTTTCTTCGGGAACAAAAAGGTGTTAAACTTATTTTTGTTCCTGTCGATGAAAATGGTGTTCTGCACATTGAAGATTTCCAAAAGTCTTTAAGCGAAAAAACGCGGCTTGTTGCTATAACGCATATGTCCAATATATTAGGAACTGTGCCTCCTGTTAAAGAGATTATTAAGCGAGCACATCAAAATTCTATTCCGGTTCTTGTTGATGGTTCTCAAGGGGCAGTACATTTAACCGTTGATGTGCAAGATCTCGATTGTGATTGGTATGTCTTTACAGGTCATAAGCTTTATGGACCTACTGGTATTGGTGTTCTGTATGGTAAAGAAGATAGATTAGAAGAAATGCGTCCTTTTCAAGGGGGAGGGGAAATGATCGAGGAGGTAACAACCGATAAGGTTTTTTATAATGCTCCTCCTTACCGTTTTGAAGCAGGCACTCCTCCTATCGTTGAATCTATTGGATTAGCAGCGGCTATTGATTATATACAAGAGAAAGGTTGTAGCACGATTCATGCCCATGAGAGGTCCCTTTTAGCTTATGCGCAGGAAAAACTTAAAATGGTTGAGTCATTGCGTATTTATGGTCATTCTCCCAATAAAGGAGCTATTATATCATTTACAATTGAAGGGATTCACGCCCATGATATCGCTATGTTTATTGATAGAAGAGGAGTTGCAATCCGCGCCGGAACTCATTGTGCTCAGCCTTTATTACAGCGCTTTGGTCTAGCATCTATTTGCCGCGTATCGTTAGCCATGTATAACACTCAAGAGGATATAGATCAATTAGTAGAAGCATTGCAAGAAACAAGGACATTTTTTAATGGCTGAATCAATTGAAGAGCGTCATTCTACAGAATCCGTTGAAACTGTAAGCGAAAATAAAAAATCTTACATATCAGCAATTCCAGCAGACGAAATTGATCGTATGACAAATGATATTATTGCTGCTCTCAAAACAGTTTATGACCCAGAGATTCCTGCTGATATTTATGAGCTAGGACTGATTTATCGTATTGATATTGAAGATGATCGTTCAGTAAAAATTGAAATGACTCTTACAGCACCGGGATGTCCTGTTGCAGGTGAAATGCCGGGGTGGGTAGAAAATGCAGTTAGTGCAGTTGAAGGGGTTTCATATGTTGAAGTCACTATGACTTTTGATCCACCATGGACACCTGATTGTATGTCAGAAGAAGCTCAAATTGCTGTCGGATGGTACTAAAAGTATTGTTAAGAGACTCTAATCTAGCCATTCATGAATAAGCTGTTTACTTTTCACAAGCGTTTAAATTTAAGGGCGATCGCATGAGTTATAATAAACAAAAATTAGAACTCACTTGGATTGGAAAAGAAAAACGCCCCAAACTGGAACCTCGTATTTTATTGGAAGATCTTGAAAAATCTTATCACGCTCCGCACCAAGTATCTACCCAAGATATTTTTGATAATAAACTCATTTTTGGTGATAATTTATTCGCGCTCAAAGCGCTGGAACAAGAATATATGGGGAAGGTAAAATGTATCTATATCGATCCGCCTTATAATACAGGCAATGTCTTTGAACATTATGAAGATGGTTTGGAGCATTCCCTATGGCTCAGTCTTATGAGAGACAGGCTAGAATTGTTACATCGTTTACTGGCGGAAGATGGAAGTATTTGGATTTCCATTGATGATGA